>DAOORM010000215.1:2720-4284 GCA_035389265.1 Flavobacteriales bacterium
GTGCCCAGAACCGGGTCCACATTGTCCAAGCCCAAGGCCATGGAACGTACGAACACGGAGTCGAGCATCGCCCGCTGGATGTCCACCGCGTATATCTTGCCTTGGGGCACTTTGGGGGCGATGCGCAAAGTGTGGTGCCCGGTGCCGCATCCGATGTCCGCCACCACATCGGTCGGCTTCAACCGCAGTTGTTTGATCAAGAGCCCCGGCCGTTCCTCCACACCCCGCTCCGGTCGGTCCAGCCAATCGGCGTGGGCCGCACACATGTAAGCCGCGATCTCGCGCCCCATGTAGTACTTGCCGATGCCTGCCGAAGTGCCCGCGTTATAGCTCGCCGTATCGTAGGTATACCGCTCTTGAGCTTGGGCGCGGCAATGCACCGCAACGGATACCAAGCCGATGAGCAAGACGCGCGATCTCATACTGCCCTAAGGAACGCTCGTCGTGCCCTGTTCGTTCTGCGACCAAGGCAGTTCTTCTTTTGAAAAGTTCTGCACAGCGATCGGCCTGCCCTTCCCCAGCCCGCTACTTTTGGCCTCGCCCAACAGGCTTCTACGAACCATGTCCGTACTGTCTTCTCCAGCACCCGCGAAACCGGTGCCCGTGGCTGAGTTGAAACGCATCGCCACCCAGGTGCGCCGCGACATCGTGCGGCAGGTGCATGGTGTGCAAAGCGGTCACCCAGGTGGTTCGCTCGGCTGTGCAGACTTCCTCACCGCGCTCTATTTCGGGGTGATGCAACACCACCCACTGCCGTGGGATATGGACGGTGCCGGTCAGGACCTCTTCTTCCTTAGCAACGGGCACATCAGTCCGGTGTTCTATAGCGTCCTCGCCCGGAGCGGGTATTTCCCGGCGAAGGAACTGGCCACCTTCCGCAAGCTCGATTCGCGCCTGCAAGGTCATCCTACCACCCATGAAGGACTGCCCGGTGTGCGCATGGCCAGTGGCTCATTGGGACAAGGCCTCAGCGTAGGTATCGGTGCGGCCCTGGCCAAGAAGATGAACGGTGATGACAAGTTGGTCTACACCCTGCATGGTGATGGCGAATTGCAGGAAGGCCAGATCTGGGAAGCAGCCCTTTTCGCAGCGGCAAAGAAGGTGGACAACCTGATCAGCACCGTGGACTACAACGGTCGCCAGATCGACGGCGACGTGGAGGATGTGCTTCCGCTTGGCGACCTCAAGGCCAAGTGGACCGCGTTCGGTTGGGATGTGCTCGAGACGAACGGCAACGACATGGACGCCCTGCTCAAGACCCTGGCCGAAGCCAAGTCGCGCACCGGCAAAGGCCGCCCCGTGATGATCCTGATGCACACCGAAATGGGCCAGGGCGTCGACTTCATGATGAATAGCCACGAATGGCACGGCATCGCTCCGAACGACGACCAGCTGCAGAAAGCCCTTGCCCAACTGCCCGAGACCCTGGGTGACTACTGATGGCGCTTCCGGGAGCAGGTGCAGGACCAGGAGCACACGAGTTGGCTTCCATCATCGCTCAACGGCCTTTTCCGTCCGCCTGCGAACGCTTGGCACGCTTTTCACCGTTGTAGCGGCCAAAGGG
>DAOORM010000216.1:0-4278 GCA_035389265.1 Flavobacteriales bacterium
CCTGCGCAGTGCGGGGATCTTCGTGGGTAGCCTCAAGCAGCGCCTCCACAAGAACGTGGACCTCACCGTTTGGAACCTGCACACCGAGAACGTGTTCAACAGTGCCTTGGTGCAAGTGGATGCCGGCGGTCGGGATGCGAAATGGAGCGTGTCCGGAATGGCGATCAAGCAGGATGCCGCACACTACCGCGGTGGCACCAACGACTCCCTGCTCTTCATGCCGCAAAGCGAGTCTTCCTGGGCCTTCAGCGGCCGCATCCGCAATGTGCTGGGGAAGTTCCGCTGGCAGTTGAACTATACGCGGATCACCGCACACGGTCGTTACCTGATGCCGCGCGAGTGGGGTCGTGATCCCTTCTTCACCTTCCTGCCGCGCGAACGGAACGAGGGCGCCGGTGATGTGCATGCGGCTTCGTTGAACCTGATCTGGAAGGCCAAGAACGGCTGGCGGATCCAGGTGGATGGTGGACTTTACCAAATGCCTGAGCTTGCGGACGCACGGTTGAACAAGTACGCGATGCCCTCCTACACGCAGTTCGATGTGAACGCGCAATACCAGTTCGATGGAGGCTGGAAAGGCCTTGCCATGCAACTGCTGGTCTTGACCAAATTGCCCATGGACGGTGACCTGACCGACCGTCAGTCCATCCACAAGGTGGATATGTTGCACGCCGACTTCATCATCAATTACGTGTTCTGATCGGTGACCTCCCTCACAGACCGGCGTCGCTGGTCTCCTCACCTTTGTACCGCACAAGCACAACAGCAATACCATGTTCAAGACATTGTTCGGCATCGGCGGCCCCAAGGTGGACCTCCGCGAGAAGATCAACCAAGGTGCCACCATCGTGGATGTGCGCACACCACAGGAGTTCCAAGGTGGACATGTGGCCGGTTCCATCAACATTCCCTTAGATCGCCTCCAAGACCAGTTGAAGAAGATCAACAAGGCCAAGCCGGTGATCACCTGCTGCCGCAGTGGCGCGCGCAGTGGCATGGCAGCCGACATGTTGAAGTCCCAAGGTTTCGAGGTGTACAACGGTGGCCCGTGGACCAGCGTGAACAACTTGATGTGATCCGAACCACGATGAGCGATAGGACCGTGCCTGCGTACGGTCCTATCTTTCGTCACCAGAACAGAACCATGCGTCAACTCCTCCTCCTTCTAGCGGTCTTCGTTCTTTCCTGCACCGTCCCCGGACAGGGCAAAGGCACTGTCGACCCGACCGGCTTCGAAGCGCGCATCGGTGAAAAGGGTGTTCAGCTGCTCGATGTCCGTACGGCTGGAGAGTTCCAAGGTGGCCACCTGGCCGAAGCCCGAAATTTCGATTGGACGAACGGCGACCTGAAAGCTGCGGTGCCCCAGCTCGACAAGACCAAGCCGGTGTTGCTCTATTGTGCCTCGGGGCGCCGTAGTGCCGCTGCGCGTGAGTACCTGCTTGAACAGGGCTTCACCGATGTGGTGGACCTCGCAGGCGGCATCGGGGCATGGACGAACGCCGGGAAGCCGGTGGTCCACTAGTTCAAACGGAAAGAACGGATGGGTCATCGGCGGATCGTCTCGATCGTGATGGCCCTTGTGGCTTACTTACCGCTCCTGGGGCAGAACGGGCCCGTGCGGGCGACGGGCGCCATGCGCAACACCATGTTCAATGGGCAGCTCGCAGGACTGATCGATCTGGATAGTCTGGCTCTGCCAGGCACCTTCGGGATCGGCCCGCTCGAATACCTGCGCGGCGAAGTGCTCGTGTTGGATGGAGAAGTCTACACCTCCGCGGTGAACAACAGCGGCTCCATGTTGGTGACCCGGGATCAAGCGATGAAGGCACCGTTCTTCGTGCATCAAAAGGTGAAGCAGTGGACGGAAGTGCAACTGCCGGATAGTGTTATGGACCTCGCCGGGTTGGACCGTTTCCTGACTTCCCGCTATGCCGGTCTGAACGAGCCCTTCGCCTTCCGGTTGTCCGGACCATTCGAGCGCGTGGAAGTCCACATCGTAGATGTCCCCTTGGGAACCGTGATCAACGGACCGGACGATGCGCATCGCGACAACAAGCATTTCCAGATCACTGGAACACAGGCCGAGGCGCTCGGCTTCTTTTCCACCGCACACAAGGCCGTTTTCACCCACCATGATACCAACATCCACGTCCACGCCATTACTGTGGAGCGCGACTGGATGGGACATGTGGAGGCTTTGAGCTTCGTTGCCAAGCGCATGAGCCTGCAGGTGGCATTGCCCTGAGACCGTCAGCCATCCAAGAATGTTGTTCATCGGCATGTGCCGATAGAACGGTATATCGTAATATTGCGATCATTAAGGGCCATGGGTATCACGAAGACTGACCTTTTCACCCCTCAGCAGAACCAGCTGGCGCAGTGGGCCAAGGTGCTGGGGCATCCGGCGCGCATTGCCATCCTCCAATACATCTTGAAGCAGAACACCTGCGTCTGTGGAAGCCTGGTGGACGAAATCGGCCTCGCGCAGGCCACCATCAGCCAGCACTTGCGTGAGCTGAAGGACGCGGGATTGATCACCGGGACCGTGGAAGGCACCAGCGTGTGTTACTGCATTGATGCCAAGACTTGGGCTAAGGTGCACGTTGCCTTCGGAAAGCTCTTCGCCGCTTACAAACCCATCGATACCTGCTGCTAACATGCTGTACGGGCGGATCATGATCCGCCCTCATCCCCGAACACCATGAACAACGCCCAAGCTACCAAGGATATGGTCCGCGCCAAGTACGCGGAGATCGCCCTGCAAGACAAGGACACCAACGCGAGCAGCTGCTGCGGTGCAGGCGGATGCAGCACCGAGGTGTACAACATCATGACCGATGACTACACGCAAGTGGAGGGCTACAACCCCGACGCCGACCTTGGCCTGGGCTGCGGTCTGCCCACCCAGTTCGCCGGGATCAAGCAGGGTGATACCGTGCTCGACCTGGGAAGCGGCGCCGGGAACGACTGCTTCGTGGCCCGCCACGAGACCGGTGAGGACGGCCGCGTGATCGGCGTGGACTTCACCCCGGAAATGGTGGCTAAAGCGAAGGCCAACGCCGCCAAGCTCGGTTACCAGAACGTGGAGTTCCGTCAAGGGGACATCGAAGCGCTGCCGCTCACGAGCAATATCGTGGACGTGGTGGTGAGCAACTGTGTGCTGAACCTGGTCCCCGATAAGCGCAAAGCCTTGAGCGAGGTCTTGCGCGTTCTGAAACCGGGCGGACACTTCAGCATCAGCGATGTTGTACTGCGCGGTGTGATCCCCGAAACCCTTCGTGCAAGCGCGGAGATGTATGCCGGTTGCGTGAGCGGGGCGCTGCAGGAGAGTGAATACCTCGGTATCATCCACGACCTGGGTTTCGAGCAGGTGAGCGTGCAGAAGCGCAAACCCATCATCGTACCGGACGACATCCTCTCTCGGCACTTGAGCGCGGAGGAGATCGCCGCCTACAAGGCCAGCGGTACGGGCATCTTCAGCATCACGGTATCGGCCACGAAACCGACCATCGTCACGGGCCAAGCTCCCGCTGACAAGTCAACCTTGAAGGCCGCCTGCTGCGGTACGGACAGCAACTGCTGCTGAATACCCACACCACCATGACCCAACTGCTCCTGCTGCCGATCATTCTTCTTCATTCCGTAGAGACCAGTCCCATGGACCGCACCCTTCATCCCGAACTACAGCGCTACGTGAACGAACGCGTGGTTCCCGCATTAGATGCCATTCCCGCCGAACGCAAGGAGAGCCTCGACCTTATCGCCGCTTTCGTCAAGGAGCGCAAGGCCGCCGGATCCACGGCCGACCTCACCTTCATCTGCACGCACAACAGTCGACGCAGTCACCTGAGCCAACTATGGGCCGCCACCGCAGCATGGTCCTTCGCCCAGGATCATGTGCGGACGTACAGCGGCGGCACCGAAGCCACAGCCTTCAACCCGGGTGCCGTAGCGGCTGTGGAACGCGCCGGATTCCAGGTGGTGAAGCCTGAGGGGAAGAACCCGATCTACGAGGTATCCTTCTCAAAGGACCACACAGCCGAACATTGTTGGAGCAAGAAGTATGATGATGCTGCCAACCCACAGAAGGACTTCTGCGCGGTGATGACCTGCTCGGAGGCGGACAAGAATTGCCCGATCGTGTTCGGTGCGCTCGATCGTGTGAGCCTGCCCTACAACGACCCGAAAGAAGCGGACAATACGCCGGAGGAAGCTGCGCGCTACGACGAGCGGTGCCTGCAGATCGCAGCGGAACTGTGGTACGTGATGCAACGCGCG
>DAOORM010000217.1:0-4245 GCA_035389265.1 Flavobacteriales bacterium
TAGGGACGAGCCGCATACGGCAAAGGAACAGTAGCCGAGCCATCCATCCGATCGGTCCAGTGCTGATCGTCGTCCACATCCGTCGCATGGATCTGCGGGTTGAACGCCCGGGCATACCTTCGCTTTCCAACCCCGAACCCCATGAAGAAGTCCGCACTGATCTCACTTGCATTGGCAGCGATCCTCTGGTCCTGCGGTGGATCCAACCCGGAGCACGATCGAATGATGGCCGAGCACAGGGCCATGATGACGGCCGACAGCGCCGAGCAAGCCGAGGTGGAACATATGAAGCAGACCGCCCAGCGTTTCTTGGAGATGTGGTTCTCGGGCAAGACAGAGGGTATCGAAGAGATCGTGGGGGAGAAGTTCGTGTCGAACATCCCCATGCCGGGCGTGAGCTCCACGGGCATCCAGCTACTGAAGGACATGATCGCCAAGTCCAGCACGGCCTTCACGGATAACAAGACGGAGGAGATGCACATGATCACGGAGGGCGACCGCGTGGTGATGCACTACCGCTGGAAGGGCGTGAACACCGGTTCCATGGGCGAAGGCATGCCCGCCACCAACAAGCCCATCGATGTGCATACCGTGGATGTGCTGCGCTTCGAGAACGGGAAGGTGGTGGAGCACTGGGGCTACATGGAGGAGTTCAAGATGATGGAGCAGCTGGGCATGATGGGGGGTGAGGTGGGGGAAGGGAAGTAGGGGCCCATGAGCGCGATCTACGACACTATCGGCATCGATTACGCCGAGCTCCGCAAACCGGATCAGCGGATCGCGGCCATGATCCATGCCGCGTTGGGGCCGGCTCACACGGTGCTCAATGTGGGTGCGGGTGCGGGGTCGTACGAGCCTGCGGACAGGGTCGTCACGGCGGTGGAGCCATCCTTGGAGATGATCCGGCAACGACGAACGAACGCTGCGCAGGTGATACAAGGTCGTGCGGAAGAGCTACCCTTCGCGGATGGTTCGTTCGATGCGTCGATGGCCGTACTCACCGTGCACCATTGGTCGGATCAGGGCCAAGGCCTGCGCGAACTGCGGCGCGTGACGCGAGGGCCGGTGGTGATCCTCACCTACGACCCAGCGTTCAGGGGTTTCTGGTTGGGAGACTACATCCCGGAACTGATCGCGTTGGATGAGGCTCAGATGCCGGCCCTGAACCTGTACGAGCAGTGGCTTGGACCAGTGACGATCGCGCCAGTACCTATCCCGCACGACTGCAGCGATGGGTTCCTGTGTGCCTATTGGCGTCGACCCGAGGCCTACCTCGATCCGCGTGTACGATCGGCTATTTCATCCTTCTGGAAAGTCGGGGATGTCTCCTTGGGGATGGAACGCTTAGAAAGGGAACTGCGCACCGGTGAGTGGCGAGAGCGCTATGGCAACTTGCTGACTTTGGATGCGCTGGATCTCGGCTATCGGTTGGTGGTTGGCCGTTGACAGCTTCGGTCGTAAGCGGCTACGCTGACCAGCGGGATCACGTGTTGGGCCTCACCTAGGGAATATTGAAGGAGGTCTGACCTTCGCATTAATATTCATCGGTGATCGATCATCTGGACTTCCTGAAACTAGTTCTTGATCGCTATAGTTTCGCCTTGATCCCGATCAAGCTCTACGCATGATCACACGTGAAGAATACCGCCAGCGCTACACTCCAGAGACAGCGGTCGGCTGGCAATGCATCGATGCGCAGTTGGCCAAGGTGTACGGCGAGCGCGCGCCCCGGCATTACGCCGCACCATTGCACTTCATCGCTGGCGGTACCGATCCCTTGGATGGCACGAGCTACTACGACCATCCCGGTCAGCCCGCTCACATCCATGTGGTGAGCTATGGGCTGAGCGAACTCTACTACAACGAGGATGCCGTTGGTCAAGAGTTCAGCAAGCTGGGTTTCGAGCTCACGTTCCGCATCAAGCGGAGTGCGGTAGATGACCGGGAGCCGACTTGGATCACCACGGTGATGAACAACCTGGCCCGTTACCTGCACAAGAGTGGACGCTGGTTCGAGGTGAACGAATTCGTGCCGGCGGGTGGCCCGTTGTGTACCGATATGGACACGGACATCACCGGCGTGGTGTTGGCCTTGGATCCCGAGTTGGGTAAGATGGACACACCGCACGGTGAAGTCAGCTTCCTGCAGCTGGTGGGCATCACATCGGCCGAGCTCGCGCAGCTGCAGCTCGACCCTACGACCGAAGCAGTAGCGGCGCTGATCGCGCAGCTGCGGGCGGATGATCCCTTGCTCGTGACGGACATGCAACGGCGGTAGGTTTGCTGGCCGATGAGGTCCAACGAAGCGCCGGATGTCATGCGCTATGCACCCGGTCGATCCTCCTTGGAACATCTTGATAAGCGGCTCCTGATGGTCGAACCTATCTTCGACCCATGAGACAAGCCGTCAAGATCCTCCTCATTTCCGGCTTGTTCATCGTGGTGGTCGGTGGCTTGGGCATCTATGCGATGATCCACAAGTTCAACCAGGATGTGGAGGGCATCCAGCAGATGCAGCTGGAACGCAATAATGAAGTGGAGCGGATCAAAGCCTTGCCGGAACTCCAAGCGATCGTGAAGTCGGCCGGCAAGGTGCGCTCACCCTTTTCCCATGTGGACGTAGCGGCCTGCGCCTTGATCCAAGGTCAGTTGGTGGAGACCAGCGGACCAGCTGGAGGTCGAAGCAGCGGTCCCAGCAGTGGGCCGACGTACGACTATAACGACGATGTCATCTTCATGGCAGCGCCCGATCTGGTGCTTTCCATCGATGGTATGCCGTTCACTTCCTTACCCGATACCATCACGCTCATGTGGAGTCCGAACGATGCCAGCGGCGAACAGGGCGAGAAGTTCCGCAGCAACCAGTTGTACACGCTTTTCGATCCGGAATATGCTGACGACATCAATGCGGTGAAAGCGTTGAAAGGTCGATCGGGGGTGGTCAACAGTTATGTGGTTGGCAGGGGGCAGCCTGGTTTTCGCGACATCCTGCTCGAAGAGGTGCTCTTCCAAGTGGGCGATACCATCCGGTTCAAAGGCCGCGTCGAGAACGGTCGCATCGTGCCGCTGTACTGAAGAGCAGCGTGTGCCTTTCCTTGCGAAGTGGATGCTGATCCGCGCTCACGGGTCAATCTAATCGCTGCATCTCGGGGGCAAGAAGCCTTCTTCCCACGATGGACATGGGTCACATCCCCATACTTTGGCACGCGGTTCGTCAACGGACCGTACATGTACATGCTCAGGACCCTTGCTTCTTTCCCGTTCTTGCTTCTTCATTCGCTCGCACTTCCGCAGAGCGATGTGCCGGTTGACGAACGCTGGCAATGCCAGATCATGTTCGGCACCGAATTCGGGCCGGTGGATACGTACCTGGACCTTGTATGGTCCGACGTTTCCCACTTCACAGCCAAGTCGCCCAAGAACGCGGATAGAAGGGTATTCGGCACGACGAAGAGCGCGCTAGGCCGGCTTATGAAGAAGCTGCCGAAGAAGGGCACGCTGTTATCGGTTACGGATGGCTCGATCCAGCACAGTGATGCAGCCGATAGTGTATTCGCCAGCATGCTGATGCCCATGGTCGGAAGGTCAGAGATCAAGGCCGTGATGTCGTCAGGGGTGATCACCGGTGGCCTTTTCAAAGACACGACCCGGATCGGTTCCATCACCCTCGCGAAGTCCGGCTTGTTCCAGAGGCCAGACTATTCCGAACTGTACACGGCGTTGCGTACGACGATCGAGCGGAACATCTATGACCAGGCTTTACTGAAGACCAAGGAATGGCGCACCTTCGACAAGAAGACGAACCGCATTGCGAAGCGCGTGAAGGATGATCTGGAGTTCTTCTTCGGGTTAAGCGTGTTCGCACAGGAGCTTCCTTTCAGTCACCTGAACCTGCTGCTGATGGAGGAAACGCCTTCGTTGGCAGCGGATACGACTGAACGGAACGTGTTCCTCAAAGCGATCGATGAGACCACTGCATACATGGGCGTGCAGAGTTTCGGTGGCTCCCGGGAAGAGATGGATTCCATCTGCGACACCCTGTTGAACGGTGGGTTCCACACGCTCATCGTGGATCTGCGAGCGAACGGAGGTGGTGGCTTGGACAGCGCGCTGCCCTTTGGTGAGTGCATCGCGAACGATACGGTCGACGCCGGCTACTTCGTGACGAACACGTGGGCTAGCAAGGCAGTCAGGCCTCCTGTCGCAGCAGCGTTCAAGGACCTGCCGATCTCCCAGGAGCGAACG
>DAOORM010000218.1:0-4244 GCA_035389265.1 Flavobacteriales bacterium
TGAGCTGGGAGAAATCTCCACCGAGGTACGCCACCTGGTTCACACTATCGATGGCTACGGCCAGTACGACGCCATTGGGTCGCCACCATTCAGTGCGCAACTGTACACCTTGGGCTGCCAAAGGCGACTGGCCCAAGGTGAGGAGGGGACTGACGAGGAGGACGAAGCGGCTGTTCATCGGTGCGTTGTCTTGCATCAGATAGACGGCTGTTGCGGTGAAAGGAAGCCTGGTATAGGCTTGGTCAAGCGTGAACCGTTCTTGCGGCAGGGAAAGGAAGCAGCCTTCTGAACACGGGGGTCTATTCCTTCGAACTGCACCTGTCGACAAAAGCGCCCATCGGGCACCGAAAGCTACGGTGAGCGAAGGATGAGCGGTCATCTCCTCTGCGTGGGATAGGATAGGCCTGATGGAAGCACCGCCTACGACGAGCACAAGGGCCCCACCTTAGGCGTTTGACCAGATGCGTGGATGAGCCGGGTCGACAGCATCTTATCGATCCCCTTATTCTCCCTTCCGTTCCCCACCTTTGTCGGTACCACTCCCACGCGCATGTCCTCCGCCACCGCCACACCCGCCACGTCGCTCTCACACCTTGCCGAGAACCTCATCGGTTCCGAGATCATCAAGATCGGTGGGCAACTCAACGCGCGCATTGCGGCGGGCGAGAAGATCGCCAACCTCACCATCGGCGACTTCGATCCGAAGGTGTTCCCGCTACCCGAGGCCTACGTGAACGAGATCATCAACGCGTACCGCGAAGGACACACCAACTACCCCCAGGCCAACGGCATGGAACCGCTGCGCGCGGAGGTGGCCCGCTTCATCGCTCGCAAGCAAGGCTTGGAATACGACAAGAACGAGGTGCTTATCGCCAGTGGTGGACGCCCCTTGATCTACGCGGCCTTCCGCACCATCGTGGATGCGCAGGACAAGGTGGTGTTCCCCATCCCCAGTTGGAACAACAACCATTACACCTTCCTCACCGCAGCGCAACAGGTGGCGGTGCCAACGTCTGCCGCCAACCGTTTCCTGCCCACCGCCGAGGATCTGCGACCTCATGTGGCGGATGCTGCCTTGCTGGCGGTGTGCTCCCCGCTCAACCCCACAGGCACCTCGTTCACTGCCGATCAACTAGCGGCCATCTGTGACCTTGTGTTGGAAGAGAACAGCCGACGTGCTGGCCAAAAGCCGCTCTACCTGCTGTACGACCAGATCTATTCCGCGCTCACCCTGGGTGACACCGTTCACGTGGATCCTGTTTCGCTGCGTCCGGAGATGCGCCCGTACACGATCTTCATCGATGGTGTGTCGAAGGCCTTCGCGGCCACCGGTGTGCGGGTGGGCTGGGCCTTTGGACCGGAGCGTGTGATGCAGCGCATGCACTCTTTACTCGGCCATATCGGTGCGTGGGCGCCCAAGCCGGAGCAGATCGCCACGGCGCGCTTGTTGAAGCAGGATGCGGTGGTGGACGGGATCATCGAAGGTCACTTGAACAAGATCCATCAGCGCGTGGATGCGTTGTACAAAGGGTTCATGACCTTGAAGGCTGATGGCTTTCCGGTGGATGCGATCCCGGCCGAGGGTGCGATGTACCTCACGGTGAAGATCGACCTGCAAGGCCGCACCTTGAAGGATGGTACCGTGCTGGGCGATGCCGAGGATGTCGCGATGTTCCTGATCCGTAGCGCCAACGTGGGGCTGGTGCCGTTCTATGCCTTCGGTGCCGACCGTACCGACCCGTGGTGCCGCATCTCGGTGGGCACGCTGCGGATGGACGAGGTGCCGATGATCTTCGAGAACCTGCGGAAAGCCTTGACCTTGGTGGCTTGAAGCGCTACAGGCAACGACCCTCGATCAGATGAGCGCTCACGACCAACGTTCAACTGAACGTTACTCGTTTACGGTACGATGCACCTTCCGCTCACACGGCTGCCGTCCTGCTGGTCGATGGTCCAGACGTAGGAGCCGGGTTCCAAACTGAACAGTTCGTTCGTCGTTCGAAGATCGCGTTCGGCCACGATGGCCCCGCGTAGGTCGTGGATCGCGATGTGTACATCCGATGCATCCGGCATAACGAACAAGCCGCGTTGTTCACCGCGAACGGTCCGTGTGGCACCAATGGTCTCCGGTAGACCTACGGTCGTGAGGGTCAATTGCCAAGTCGCGGTATCCGTGTTGCCGCAGGGGTCATCATACACATGGGTGAAGGTGTAGGTGCCAGGCGCACTGAAGGTGAAGGTGGGTTCGGCTTCGGTGCTCGTCTGTCCATTGCTGCACGTCCAGGAGTGCGTGCCTGCTCCCGGGTGGTAGTACGTGATGTTGTTCGGTGCAGTGCTACTCGTTCCGGTGATGTAAGCGTCCGTGCCATTCGGCACATCCATGTTCCACGTGGTGGTGGCGTTCAGCACGGTGTTGCTGGCGATGGTGCGCAGGGTGGCGGCCACCGCGGCATCCAAGCCAGCGGTGTAAGTAGAGGCCACCGTGGAAGTGCCGAAGAGCGTGCAGTGGAACACGTTCGCGGCGAGGTAAGTGCCAGCTACGGAAGGATGGCTGCCATCGCTCACGTAGAGTGCGATCTCCGGGTGTGTGTCGCGCACCACGCGCCAGGCTTCACCCACGGGTGCCACATAGCCATCGTTCGTTTCGGCGAAGTCCACGTAGTTGTCATACAAGCCTTGCTGCATGCCTGCATAAGTGCACATGTAGGGGAAGTCATTGCAGTTCAACGCATCGCCGTTCTCACGTCCCCAGGTCATGTAGAACACAGGATAGGTGCATTCGTGGTTCGCTTCGATCGCATCCACCAAGGCGGCCGCACCGGCATCGCTTCCGGTGATCTCGGGTGGCAAAGCGCCGAGCTGGCTCTGCTCCTGCAAGATCACATAGTCCCACGGCTGCGAGGCGATGGCCGTGAGGGTGGGCTCATAGGTGGCGTGTTCCGTGAGTCGATAGCCACCTGGAGCGGACGAAGCCACGGTCATGTTCTCACCCAAGGAAAGGGAGAGCTGCCGAAGCATGTTCGGCAGGTCGTTGCTGTAGATGTAGCTGTTGCCGACGAAGAGTACGCTGGTCTGGGAGAAGAGCTGCGTGGGAAGTAGGAGCAGGAGAGCGAGTAGCCGCATGGTGTTGTTGTTCGGGGGATAGACGTGATGAGGATCCAGAACGACGCCTGCTCAGTGACGGACAGCGTAGATGAGTTCGTCCTGAACCACCCCGTTCTTCAACAAGGTGCCGATCAAGGTGGCCTCCAACATGAACCCTGCTTTCTCCAAGGCGCGTTGTGAGGCGGTGTTGGTGCCGAAGGGCGTGGCGTAGATGCGGTTCACCTGCGGGTAGTACTCGAAACCCAATATGACCATCTGCTTGATCGCCTCCGTCATGATCCCTTTACCCCGGTGTGGATACGCTAACCAGTAGCCCAGTTCGAGGTTGTTGCGCCAAAGGTCTTCCTTTGGGTGCAGGCCGATGGCTCCTATGCATGTACCATCCAAGGCGATGCAGCGCCGAAGTGCCGGACCGGTACTAGCGCGTTCGATGAACAGGCGACCGTCTTCTTCGGTGAAGGGGTTCGGGAAGGAATCCGTGAGGTTAGCGGCCACACTGGGATGACTGGCGTGTTCGACCAAGGCCGGTAGGTCTTCCGGCGTGAAGGGTCGTAGCTCGAACAAGGGCATGCGCGAAGCTAGGAACGCAAAAGCCCGGTCACCACTTGGCGACCGGGCTTCAGGTTCGAGATGCGGTTTACTTCTTCTCCTCCGCCTGGCCGTACTTCGGTGTCACGCCCAAGTGCTGGAGCATAAAGGCGTATTTATCGGCCACCTCTTCGATGATCTTGCTCGTCGGTTTTCCGGCGCCATGCCCGGCATCGGTGGCCACGCGGATCAGCACGGGCGCATCGCCCTGTTGTGCTGGTTGCAAGGTGCTGATGAACTTGAAGCTGTGCGCCGGTACCACACGATCATCGTGGTCGGCGGTCATCACCATGGTGGCTGGATACTTCGCCGGCTTCACATTGTGGAGCGGGGAGTATTTGATCAGGTAGTCGAACTCCTCCTTGCTGGTCTCGGCATTGCCGTACTCGGGTACCCAGCCGAAGCCGGCGGTGAACTTCTGGTAACGCAGCATGTCCAATACGCCTACTTCGGGGAAGGCAACTTGATAGAGTTCAGGACGCTGTGTCATCACCGCGCCCACGAGCAATCCACCATTGCTGCCACCGTTGATGGCGAGGTGCTTGCTGTCG
>DAOORM010000219.1:0-4230 GCA_035389265.1 Flavobacteriales bacterium
GAAGGTGATCGTCTTCAACAAGCATGACCTGCAATGGGCACAAGAACACACGAAAGGGCTTCCGTCCACGTGTGCCTTGCTGTTGCAGCCAGAATGGTCCAAACGCGAAACGATCATGCCACTGATCGTCGATCACGTGAAGGAGCATCCCCAGTGGCGTGTCTCTCTACAAACCCATAAGTACCTCCAGATCCCTTGAATACCACCGCACGGATGCACTGTTGGACCTTGGTCGTAGGCACTGCAGCAAGGGCCCTTTTTACAGCCTTCGCTGCTACTTGCCTGCTAACAGCAGCGCTCGCGCAGCCAAGCACCTACACCACCACGGATAAAGGCGCCATTAAACGCTATGAAACCGGGCGGGAGTGCATGGGGGTGCGCAAATGGGATTGTGCCGAAAGCGAGTTCACCAAAGCCGCTGATGCCGACGCGAAGTTCATCGAGCCGCGTATCATGCTAGCGGAGATCGCGGAGCAGAAAGGACAAAGCGATGTGGCCATGACGCGCTATCGCGAAGTGATGGCCTTGAACCCCGGTTACTTCCCGGTAGCCCAACTCCACCTTGCCGATCTGGAGTTCAAAGCCGGGCAGTACGCTGAAGCCACCAAGAACTACGAGGCCTACATGCAACGTGAAGAAGAGCCGCAGCGCAAGGCACGCGCCAAGCTCGGTATCCGGAATTGCGAGTTCGCGGCCAGGGCCATCAACCAGCCGGTGCCCTTCGAGCCGAAGAACCTCGGACCTAACGTGAACAGCGTGGATCCGGAGTACTACCCCTGTAACACCGCCGATGACGGCACCCTCATGTTCACCCGTCGTGTGAAAGCCCCGGAGATCCCTGTGTATGGTATGCAGGAGGATTTCTACGTGAGTCGGCGCGACCTCGAAGGCAACTGGAAGCCCAGCATCCCACTACCTGTGGTGAACACACGCGCCTTCAACGAAGGGGCCGGCACCTTGTCCCCGGATGGCCGCTTCCTCATCTTCACCAAGTGTGCGCTTGAAGATGGTTCCTATGGTGGCTCACTCTCCGGTGAAGGCAGCTGCGATCTGTTCATCAGCCGGCGCGTGGGCGATCGCTGGGGTGTGCCCCAGAACCTCGGAACACCGGTGAACTCCGGGAATTGGGAAACACAGCCCAGTTTGGCCAGCGATGGCCGCACCTTGTACTACATCCGAGGTGCCGTGGCCCGCGACGGCATCAAGAGCATGGACATATGGACCACCACCATGGCCGATGATGGCTCGTGGAGCAAGCCGACCAAATTGGGCGAGAGCGTGAACACCGCGTACCAGGAGGAAAGCGTGCAGATCCACCCCGATGGCCGCACCCTCTACTTCAGCAGCAATGGGCATCCGGGCTTCGGTGGGTTGGACATCTTCGTGAGCCGCAAGCAGGACGATGGCTCCTGGGGCCCTGCCCTGAACATCGGCTTTCCCATCAATACCAGTGCCGATGAGAACAGCATCCTGGTGGATGCCAGTGGCCGCATCGCCTATTTCGCCAGTGACCGCAAGGGGGGCTTGGGCGATCTTGACCTGTACAGTTTCGAACTTTACAAGGAAGCGCGGCCGCTGCCAGTCACCTACATCCGCGGCAAAGTGTTCGATGCCACGAGCAAGGCCCCGGTCGAAGCTGATGTGCAGCTCTTCGACCTGCAGTCCGGCAGCCTCGCTACAGGCGCCTACAGTGATCCAAAGACCGGTGAATTCCTCGTGTGCCTGCCGGCCGGTAGGAAGTACGCGCTCAGTGCCACCGCCGAAGGTTACCTCTTCTATTCGGAGACCTACGATGTGGCAGAGGGAAATCCCAAGGAACCTGTTACGCTGGACGTTCCGCTCAGCACCCTGTCCGTGGGTAGCACCATCGCCTTGCGGAACATCTTCTTCAATACCGCGAGCTACGAGCTGCTGCCCGCCTCCAACGCGGAGCTCGACAAGCTCGTCAGCCTCTTGAAGGGCACGCCGAACCTGCGCATCGAGCTGGGCGGACATACCGACAACGTGGGTGCCGATGCGGCCAACCTCACCCTCAGCGACCAACGTGCACAAGCCGTACGCGACTATGTGATCGCCAAAGGAGTGGATGGGGCGCGCATCACCGCCAAGGGCTATGGCGAAACGAAACCCATTGCCACCAACGAGACCGAAGCGGGTAGGGCGCAGAACCGACGGACGGAGGTGACGGTGCTCTAGCGAAGTGTGAATTTCACGGGTTGCGTGTACTGGACCTTCACGGCCTTGCCATTTTGGGTGCCAGGCTCCCATTCAGGCATTTTCTCCAGTGTTTCGCGGCAGAGCTGTTCGATCTCGCGGCAAAGTCCGGTGCGTGCCTTGATATCAGTGATAGTTCCATCCGTATTCACCACGAACGAGAACAGTGCGTTGCCCGAGATGGAGAGGTCACGCGCTTCTTTTGGATAGACGAGGTTCTTGGCAAGGAACTGTCTGATCGTGTATTCCGTGCAGGTCATCCTTGCTCCTGGGTCCCGCAATTCGGAACATTCCTTCAAGCAAGGCATACGCTCTTCATGGACAGCGGCATCGAACTCACCTTCAAGGAGCGAGTCTGCCCGGTAGACCAGACGTTTGACCGAACCTGTGTTCGGATCGGTACTGACCCACTCGCCATCCAGCTTGCCCTGATGGAATGAGCGACGGAGGACCTCTCGGTCGAGGCTATCGCGGGTTATCCAAACACCTTCCTGTTTCCCTTTGTCGTAGGCTCCTATCAAGACCTTAGTTTGTTTTCCAAGGCGACCGAAACGCCAAACTCCTTGTCGCAAGTCGTTCAAGTACGCGCCACTGTCGGACCCTTCGATCCAAACACCAGTCCGCCCGATGCGGTCGTAGGCGCCGGTATGCACAAGTTGGCCATCATCATACCAGTATTTGCACGGGCCATTACGAACCGAGCATCCCTCGTCGGCGTAAGTGGTCAGATGCGTAAGCTGACCGGTCTCAGGATAAAAGACGCGCACCACCCACTTTCCCTCAGCCGTCGTGGTGACCACATAATGGTGCCAAGTCCGCACGATCGATTCACCGGGGCCGAGATCGAAGGAGAACTTGTTGCTGTACCGTTTCGCCTTTCGTGTGAAGTCCTGTGCTTCTGCGATCAGACAGAGGCACGTGGTGAACAGGATGAGCAGTGAACGCATGGCAAGAAGGTCATTCAGGATCTAAGTTCGGGATAGTTCGGTCGCCCGCTCACTCGCCGCAGCGATCCCCTTGCTCAAAGCACCCGCTAGATCCTGCTCGGTGAACACCTTGAACGCCGCTTCCGTGGTGCCGCCCTTGCTCATCACCGCCTTGATGAGTTCATCGGGTGTACGATCGGCATGCTCCATCAAGTGATAGCTCCCCAGCATGGTCTGCTTCACCAAGGCGCTGGCCACGTGTGGTTCCAAACCCAACGCCACACCTGCGTCGATCATGGTCTTGACGATGTGGAAGAAGTACGCAGGACCGCTGCCGCTGAGCGCCGTGACGGGATCCAGGTGGGCCTCGTGCTCCAGATGCACGGCGCGCCCGGTGCTGTTCAGCAATTGCTCCACCATCAAGGTCTGGCGCATGTTCAGGTCGGTACCTGTCGCATAAGCGGTGATGCCCATGCCGATCTGCGCCGGCGAGTTGGGCATGGCCCGCACCACGGTCTGGTGCCCTAACTCCTGTTGAAGTCGTGTGATGGTGATGCCGGCCATGATCGAAAGCACCACCTGTTCGGGCCTGAGGACCTTGGCAAGGGCAGGGGCGATACCCCCGAAGTCCTGGGGTTTCACACCGATGATGACCAGGTCGCTCTGGCTAAGGGCCTCATCGATAGCGAGCGAAACGGTACCGAGCGTTTCCAGATGCGCACGTCTTTCTTCACTGCGCAACACCAGTAACAGGTCCTCCTGTTTCACCAAACCGTACTTCCGGAAACTACGCGCATAGGCTTGGCCCATGTTGCCGCAGCCGACGATGGAGATCTTCATGGCAACGAAGGTGCGGCCCTTGCAGGGGGCATCCAACGCCACTTCGCGCTCCATCGCCAACCGCTATTAGTGGGAAACCATCTTCAGCCCCACGATGCTCGCGATGAGGGTGAAGAGGAAGAACATCCGCCAGAAAGCCATCGGTTCGCGGAAGATGAAGATGCCGACGAGTACGGTCCCCACGGCTCCGATGCCTGTCCAGACCGCATAGGCAGTACCGATGGGAAGCGTCTGCGTGGCACGATAGAGC
>DAOORM010000220.1:0-4157 GCA_035389265.1 Flavobacteriales bacterium
GAAACCCCCGAGCACGTCGTCCATCTCATTGTACACGAAGACCTGGGCGCCATCCGGGATCACGAACTCATGGAACTCCATGTTGATGCTGAAGGCACCTGGGCAACGTACCGCCGTGCGCCAGACCCGGTCACCATTCGACATCGTGTGCCAGATGCCGCTGTTCTCCAAGCTCAAGTCCACCGCGTGGTTCGATCCGAAGCGATAAGGACCTTTCTTTCCTGCTGCTAGACGCGCTTCATCTTCTGCCTTCAAGGCCGCCACATCCACCTCGGCCATCGTGGTCAAGGGAGCATCTGGCAGTCCATTGGAGCGATCCGTTCCATAGGGGTGACCACCGAAAGAAAGCTGGCCCGAGGCGCTGTCAGAGGCAAGCAAACAAACAGAAAGCAGGAGGAAGGCGTGTAGTCGTAGCGACATGTCCAAGTTGAGGGGTTGGGGCTTCGAATGTAGGATCAAGCACGGGATCCGAACGTCATCCGATCGTGACGATCGACGGGGACCACATCCTTGACCCTCAAAGTTAGTTCTCCTACGACGGGGAGCGTGCCATACGATCAGACTGGCTTGGATGCCTTCTGACGTTCGGCCAAGAGGTCGCGCATCGCGAATAGCTCGTCGCGCAATTGGGCGGCTGCGATGAAGTCGAGCTCCTTAGCAGCTTTGCGCATCTGGCTCTCCAGCACGTCCACGTTCTTGGCCAGCTGGTCCTCGGTCATGTACTTCAATACAGGGTCAGCCGCAATGCTCAGCGCCTCTGGTTCCACATAGGCCCGCTTCCGGTCGCTGTCGTGGATGTCGATCACAGCCGTTTGACGCATTACGTCAGCTCGGTCGCGCTTGATCTGCGTAGGGGTGATGCCGTTCGCTTCGTTGTAGACCATCTGCTTGGCGCGCCGACGCTCCGTTTCGTCCATGGTGCGCTGCATGCTGTCCGTGATCTTATCGGCGTAGAAGATCACCATGCCGTTCACGTTACGCGCCGCGCGACCTGCGGTCTGGGTCAGCGAACGATTGCTGCGCAGGAAGCCTTCCTTGTCGGCATCCAGCACCGCCACCAAGCTCACCTCAGGCAGGTCCAAGCCTTCGCGCAGCAGGTTCACGCCTACCAACACATCGAACATGCCGAGCCGCAACTGACGCAGGATCTCGATGCGTTCGAGGGTCTCTACATCGCTGTGGATGTACTTGCACCGTACCCCGTTGCGACCCAGGAAATCGTTCAATTCCTCGGCCATGCGCTTGGTGAGGGTGGTCACCAGCACGCGCTCCTCGATCTTGGATCGCTTGCGGATCTCGTACAGCAGGTCATCGATCTGGTCCTTGCTCGGTCTGATCTCGATGGGGGGATCCAATAGACCGGTCGGGCGCACCACCTGTTCTACCACTACGCCTTCACTGCGTTGCAGTTCATAGTCCGCTGGCGTGGCGCTCACGAACAAGGTCTGTCCCATCATGCCTTCGAACTCCTCGAATTTCAAAGGACGATTGTCCATGGCGCTGGGCAGCCTGAACCCGTATTCCACCAGGTTCTTCTTGCGGCTTCGGTCCCCACCGTACATGGCCTGCACCTGGCTTACCGTCACGTGGCTTTCATCGATGACCATCAAGAAGTCATCCGGGAAGTAGTCCAATAGGCAGAACGGTCGCTGCCCGGTCTGGCGCCTGTCGAAATAGCGGCTATAGTTCTCGATCCCTGAGCAATACCCCAACTCCCGCATCATCTCGAGGTCGTAGTTCACCCGTTCTTCGAGGCGCTTGGCTTCCAGGTGTTTTCCGATCTCGTTGAAGAAGGCCACCTGTTTCACCATATCGTCCTGGATATCGTGGATGGCGCCGTTCAAGGTCTCCCGGCTCGTGACGAAGATGTTCGCCGGGTAGATGGTGATCTCCGACGGGGTCTCCATCACCCGGCTGCTCAACGTGTCGAATCGCTCGATGCGTTCGATCTCATCGCCCCAGAAGTGAACCCGGACACCTTCATCGGCATAGGCCAAGTAAACTTCAACCACATCCCCCCGCACCCTGAAATTGCCCCGCCCAGGTTCGGCGTCCTTGCGGCTGTACAAGGCGGTCACCAACTCGTGCAGCAGCTTGTTCCGAGGGATCTTTTGGCCTTGGGCAACTTTGACGAGGGTCTTGTGGAATTCCGCCGGGTTGCCGATGCCGTAGATGCAGCTCACGCTCGCCACCACGATCACGTTCCTGCGACCACTGAGCAAGGCGCTTGTGGCGCTCAACCGGAGCTTCTCGATCTCGTCGTTGATCGAAAGGTCCTTCTCGATGTAGGTGTTGGTCGTCGGCAGGTAGGCCTCGGGTTGGTAGTAATCGTAATAGCTCACGAAGTACTCCACCCGGTCGTTCGGGAAGAAGTGTTTGAACTCCCCGTAAAGCTGGGCGGCCAGCGTCTTGTTATGGCTCAGGATCAAGGTGGGCTTGCCGGTCCTGGCGATCACGTTGGCCACTGTGAAGGTCTTCCCGGAACCCGTGACGCCGAGCAGCGTCTGGGCAGGTACACCCTCATTGATGCCCTGCACGAGCTGTGCGATGGCCTCGGGCTGGTCACCGGTAGGTTGGAATTCCGAGATGAGTTCGAATGACACCTGAGCTAGCCGTTGATGATGTGCAAAGGTACCGCCAAGGATCGCCCGGCTTTCGCACCTTTGCGCTCCATTTCGAACACCATGTCCATCCGCCTCGTCCCCATCGCCCTGTTCGCCGCCCTCGCTGTTTCCTGCGCCGAGCCGAACATGAAGGATACCCCCGAAACGACAGCCCAGGCCAATTCACTTTCCGAAGGCGTCACCGTGATGCTGCAAAGCGCCGAAGGCACCTTCGTGGCCTGCGAACTCGGACTGGAAGGCGAGGATAAAGCCACCCTCGTGGCGAGCCGTCCACAAGCGGGCGATTGGGAGCGCTTCACCATGTTCACCAAGGACGATGGGCGTATCGTGCTTCAAGCGGCGAACGGCAAATACATCTGCGCCGATGACTATCGGGCAGGCTTACTCGTGGCCGACCGCGATAAGCCAGGCGATTGGGAGTCCTTCACCATCGAACCCAAGGATGGAGGGAAAGTGGCCATCAAGACCCACAACGGATCCTACGTCAGTGCGGACTTCGGACTTGAAGGGGCACGTCGCGGGCGTTTGATCGGCGACCGCCCTGAGCAGAAGGAGTGGCAACTCTTCACCATCGTGCCGGACACCACTGTTCTGCCCTGACCGGCGAACTTCCTGCCGCACCTTCGTGTTCTCCCTCCGATGTTCTGGAAACGCCTCCTTTACTACCTCAATCCGGTCACGCTGTTCCAAAAGCCGGACCCTAACCTGAGCATCCGGTTCATGCATGGGATCAACCGGATCACGGTATTCGTGTTCTTGTTCTGCTTGATCGTGATGGTGGTGCGGGCGATGAACCGCTAGACCAGGTCAGCTGTTCCATACGCTCCAAGCCGCTTCCGCCTGCGCATGGAGCATGACCAGCCCATTCGCGGTCCGCGCTCCATTGGCTTCACCGGCATACAGGAACCTGGTCCTGTCGGGGTTGTAGATCAGGTCGATCAACCAGTGTTTTGGTCCCACGGCGGCCATAGGTACAGCGGGCATGTCATCCACGTTGGGGTACATGCCTAGCGGTGTGGTGTTGATGATCAATGGACAAACGCCCACCAAGGCGGGGTCGAGTTGGTCCCAGGTGATATCACCAGTCTCGCGACTACGGCTTACCACCCTGAACTTGATCCCCAATTCGCGGAGCACGAAAACGACCGCCCGGCTGGCCCCACCGCTGCCCAGCACCAAGGCTCTCGGGCGTGAGCTGCCGATCATGGGCAGCAAGGTGCTGCGGAAGCCCTCCACATCGGTGTTGTGGCCCGTGAGCCTTCCTTCGTGTAGGCGGATCGTATTCACCGCGCCCACGGCGGCTGCGATCGGATCAACGGCATCTAAGTGGGGGATGACCGCTTGTTTGTAGGGGATCGTCACGTTCAACCCGACCAAACCTGGGGTTTCCGCGATCAGATCGGATAACTGGTCGATGCGCTCCAGCTCGAACAGGTCGTAGCGATGGTCCGACAACCCTTCACGCGTGAACTTCTCCGTGAAGTACCGCTGGCTGAAGGAATGCGAAAGGTGCCTGCCGATGAGTCCGTAGCG
>DAOORM010000221.1:0-4153 GCA_035389265.1 Flavobacteriales bacterium
AGTGACCCTACACATGCCTTGGCCTTGGAGCTCACGGGGAATGCCGTCAATAGCATCTCGGTGGAGTGAGGCGAGGGCTGTATATCCTGTTGCTTGCTACCGTCTTGGTCGGGTGTAGGAAGGATCCTTCCTTGAACACAACAGAGGAGGTGGATGGACCATTCATCCTAGAAGTCCCCGCAGGTCTCCCGATGCCACCGGTGCCCGAGGAGAATCCGCTGACCGTTGCTTCAGTCTCGCTGGGCAAAGCGCTCTTCTTCGATCCGCGGCTATCGCGGGACGGCACGATCTCTTGTGCCACCTGTCATCATCCGGACCGCGCCTTCAGTGATACTGTCGCCTTGAGCTTGGGCATCGAAGGGCGAACCGGTTTTCGCAACTCACCCACCTTGGGGAACGTCGCGTACCATCCGAACTTCTTCCGCGACGGAGGCGTTCCCACCTTGGAGCGTCAAGTGATCGCTCCGGTGAGCGACGTGGCCGAAATGGATCATTCCCTGGAAGGAGCCGCTGAGGCGGTGGCGGATGATCAGCGTTACCAGCGCTTGAGCCAGCTGGCTTATGGCCGCGAATTGGACCCCTTCGTGATCACACGTGCCCTAGCCAGTTACGAGCGCACCTTGCTCAGCGGTTGGTCGCGTTTCGATCGGTACTTCTACCAAGGGCAATCAACTGCGCTCACGGAGAGCGAGGTGCGCGGCTGGGAACTGTTCAGGAGCGGAACCCTGAACTGCACAGCATGCCATAGCGGGTTCGACTTCAGCGACCACTCGTTCCAGAACATCGGCCAATACGAGGATTACACGGATCCAGGACGCGAGCGCATCTCATTGGATCCTGCGGATAATGGGAAGTTCAAAGTGCCCACGCTGCGTAACATCGCACTAACGGGGCCATATATGCACGACGGTGCGATGATCACATTGGAAGAGGTGGTGGATCATTTCGCTTCCGGTGGTATGGCCCACCCGAACAAGAGCCCGTTGATACCGAGCTTTGCACTCACCGCCGTCGAGAAAGCCGACCTGATCGCCTTCCTCCACGCCCTTACCGATGAACGATCGCTTGACCAAGTGCCATGAGACGTAGTGTCCCCGTTGTGATCTCCGTGGCCGTCTTAACGGCATCTCTGATCGGCTGCCGTCGGGATGATGATGTGCGGTATGGTCGGCCCCCCGCAGGAACTCCCCTTGAAGTGGAGGTACCGGCGAACTTCCCGCCAATGCCCATTCCAGCGGACAACCCCTTCACGGAAGAAGGCGTGGCGCTAGGTCGATTCCTATTCTATGAGGAATTGCTTTCCGGGGATAACACGATGTCATGCGCCTCGTGTCACTCGCCGGAGGTCGCCTTCACGGACGATGGCAACCAATTCAGTACGGGGATCGATGGCATCCAGGGAACACGTAACGCGATGGCCTTGATCAATCTAGCGTGGGATACGCGCTTCTTTTGGGATGGGCGGGTGTTGACGCTGGAGGATCAGATCCTGCAACCCGTGCGCGACCCCATCGAAATGCACGAGACATGGACGAATGCCATGGCGGAGTTGCAGGCACACGATGCCTATCCTGATCTCTTCGACGCTGCGTTCGGCACCACCGAGATCGATTCGTTGCTGGCCGCGAAGGCCCTAGCGCAGTTCATGCGCACCATGATCAGTGGCGACTCTCCGTTCGATCGTTTCCAGCGGGGCCAAGGTCTGCTTTCGTTCGAGGCCAGCAGCGGTCTAGGGTTATGGGACCGCGAGGGTGGGTTCCCTCCGGCTGTGCCCATCGGACAAGGCGGCTTCGATTGTTTCCATTGTCATCCGACCGCAGGTGGTCGCTTCACCGATGGGCTGCTGCACAACAATGGGTTGGACAGCCAGTTCACCGACTTGGGCGCCGGCGCCATTACAGGGCTGGCTTCGGACATGGGGCGTTTCAAGACACCCACCTTGCGCAACATCGCCCTCACGGCACCCTACATGCATGACGGTCGATTCCAGACCTTGGAAGAGGTGGTGGAGCACTACAACTCGGGCGGACATCCGTCGCCTACGGTCGATGTCTTCATGAAGTACACCACCGGTGGCCTCCAGCTGACACCGGAGAAGAAGCAGTACTTGCTGGCCTTCTTGAATTCGCTCACGGACACGGAGTTCGTGAACAACCCGGCCTTCCAAGATCCGGGCGAACCGTGATCAAGCCGCGCTAACCGCGCTCGATACAGCGGGTGTCCACGTGTAGCACTGCATGCGGTCCTCGAAAACGTCCGGCTTGAAGATGCTTCGGCCCAGGAGCATGCGAGCGCATTCCTGAACACCTTCGGTGATGCTCGGATGCGGATGGACCAGTTCCGCAAGTTCGCGGATCGGCGTACCCAAACGCATCATCAGCGCAACGGCTTCGATGGCGCTGGAAGCGTGTTCGCCCACGGCGCGCATGCCGATCACACGCATGTCATCGTCGTTGGTGACGAGCACTTTGAAGCATCCTTTGGTCCGGCGCATGGCGATGGCCCGGGCGATGCAGGAGTAGTCTATCCGTGCCATGCGGTAGGCGATCCCCCGTTTGCGACACTCCTGTTCATTGAGTCCCACACCCGCCACTTCGGGGTCCAGGAACATGATGGTGCTCACATTGTCGTAGCTCAAGGCTTCGGTCTTACCGGCCCAGATGCGTTCCACCACATGGCGACCTTCCATCTCACCGAGGTTCACCAACATGTTGGAGGCGGTGGCATCACCCACCACATGGATATGTGGAAGCGATGAACTGGTGCCGTTCACCCGGATGCACCCGTTAGCTGGGTCTCGTTCCACGGAGGTGTTCTCGAGGCCCAGACCTTCCACGTTCGGTGTGCGTCCTACGGAGATCAACGCCTTTTCCACGCGTACCGTTTCGGAGCGACCGTCGGTGTAGGTTAGGTCGTAGCGGACCTGACCATCCTCCACGGCGATGCGGTCGAGCTTCGCAGAGCGGTGGATGATGACACCATTGCGCTCGAGGTTGCGAGCGACCAGATCGGAGATGTCAGCATCCTCGAACGGCAGGATCCGGTCGGCGCGGTCGATGAGGTGAACACGGGTGCTGCCGAGGTTGGAGAAGATGGTGGCGAACTCGCATCCGATGACACCGGCACCCACTATCACGATGCTCTTGGGTAGTTCTTCGATCCCGAAGATGCCATCGCTGGTGTGGATGTGCCTTTCATCCACGGGGATGTCCGGCAACGTGCGCGGTCTACTACCGGTGGCGATGATCATATGATCCGCGCGGATGTCCGTGCAGAAGCCGGGCCGTTCGATGCGGATGACGTCGTTGGAAAGGAAGCTGCCGGTGCCGCGTTCGTGTTTGAAGAGCATGGTGCCGACCTTGTTGTTGGTCAGCATCTGCATGTGGCAGGCATAAAGGTATTTCCGTTC
Source organism: Flavobacteriales bacterium (assembly GCA_035389265.1). Classification (GTDB taxonomy): domain Bacteria; phylum Bacteroidota; class Bacteroidia; order Flavobacteriales_F; family PHOS-HE28; genus PHOS-HE28. Next base: position 3,410 of record DAOORM010000221.1, read on the forward strand.
GAAGATGGCCTCGTTCACGGCCTTGCCCACTTCCTCCCAGCTCAATCGGAACGGCTCACGGCCGCGAGTGCGCATGAGCTCGTTGGTGCTGGATACACGGTGTGCGATCTCCCACAGGGTCTTTGAGGCGAGTGCACCATTGTAGATGCCTGTGCCGCCGATGCGATCGCGTTCGATAAGCAAGGTGCGTTTACCGAGGTCGATGGCACGCATGGCAGCCGCATATCCAGCAGGGCCGCCACCGATCACACAAAGGTCGAAATGTTCCATGCGGAGAGGTGGTACGACGGCACGGATGAGGGTTCCGTCGGGGCGTTCTTACGGTTTAATCGGGCCAGGGTTGCCGTTGGTCATTCGTGCCGCTCAGGCGGATGTATCCAAACCACGGGATATCGCGTACGAGCGGGTGTGAAGAACCCGATCGTCGTGAGCCTGCGCAGAACGGTGATGTCCTTCGGCACCGCACTCCTCGTGACGGCGGCCGTAGGGCAATGCCCGCAGCTCTACGATTACTACGGCGTGCCTTCGCCGAACCCGACGTGGTACAGTTGCTCAGGCAACAACTTCGCTTTGCTCATCGCGTCGCCCCAACCGGTGGGCAACTTCACCATCGACTGGGGCGATGGAAGTCCGCTGTATTCCGGCGCGTCGTTGGTGTCTCCGCAGACCGTCAGCCACGTGTACGCGTCGGCCGTAGCTGAATTCACGGTGGTGTTCACCGAGCTGTCCACCGGCTGTGTGGTT
>DAOORM010000222.1:0-4142 GCA_035389265.1 Flavobacteriales bacterium
ACTTGGGTGTGACCGGTGCCGCCAAGAAGGAGATGATCAAGTTCGTGGCCGCCCTGTACAAAGCCTACGAGGCCAGCGACAGCGCCATGTTCGAGATCAACCCCGTGCTGAAGACCAGCGACGACAAGATCATCGCCGTGGATGCCAAAGTGCGTCTGGACGGCAATGCCCTTTACCGCCATCCCGACTACGTGGAGATGCGCGACAAGACCGAGGAGGATCCCACCGAAGTGGAGGCGGGTGAAGCCGGCCTCAACTACGTGAAGCTCGACGGGAACGTCGGCTGCATGGTGAACGGCGCTGGCCTCGCCATGGCCACCATGGACATCATCAAGCTCAGCGGCGGCGAACCCGCGAACTTCCTCGATGTGGGGGGTACGGCCGACGCAGCCCGCGTGGAGAAAGCCTTCCGCATCATCCTGAAGGACCCCACCGTGAAGGCCATCCTAGTGAACATCTTCGGCGGTATTGTGCGCTGCGACCGCGTAGCACAGGGTATCGTGGACGCCTACAAGAACATCGGCGATATCCAAGTGCCCATCATCGTGCGCCTGCAAGGCACCAACGCGAAAGAAGCGAAGGAGCTGATCGATAACAGCGGCCTGAAGGTGCTCGGCGCTGTGGCGTTGCAAGAGGCCGCAGACCGCGTGAAGGAGGTGCTGAAGTGATCAAAGATCACTTCAATACCTCTATGTAGTGTCGACCCACAGGGTCACTCTACGAAGCCAAGAATTGACAACGAACGCCCGGCATCACCGGGCGTTCTTCATTTCACACACCGCCCAGGTCCACATCATCCATGCTCTCCAGCGTGAGCCACTGGCCCATCTTTTTCTGGATCACCTTGAAGTGATGTTGGTCCTCCGGGGTCACCAAGGTGAAGGCTTCGCCCGGGTTCTCCGCGCGACCGGTGCGTCCGATGCGATGCACGAAGTCCTGCGGGGAGCGCGGTAGCTCGTAGTTGATCACGTAGGGCAGGAAGGCGATGTCGATGCCGCGTGCGAGCAGATCGGTGGTCACCAGCACGCGTAAGCGCCCCGCTTTCAGGTCGGCCAGGGCCTGCTGCCGTGCGTGGTGGCTCTTCTTGCCGTGGGTGGCGCGCGCGTCGATGCCGTGCTTCTTCAACTTATCCGCCACATGATCGGCACTATGGCCCGAAGCGGTGAAGACGAGCACCTGCTGCATGTCCAGGCTCTTGATCAGGTACCGCAACAGCGGACCTTTCCGCTCCGGCGAGATCCGGAACGCCCGCTGTTTGATCAAGGTGACCTCCTGCGGTGCGGTGGTCAACTGGATCACCTCCGGTTTGTGCAGCAGCAACTTCGAGATCCCATCGACCGCTGTGCTCAACGTGGCCGAATAGAGCAGGTTCTGCCGTTTGCGCGGTAGCAACGCCAGCAGCTTATCCATCTCCTCCTCGAAGCCCTGGTTCAGCATCTTGTCCGCTTCGTCCAGAACGAGCATGCGCACTTCCGCCAGGTGTACGGCCTTCGCGTTGAGCAGGTCCAACAAGCGGCCCGGCGTGGCGATCAGCACCTGCACACCTTGCATGCCGATCATTTGCGGATTGATGGAAACACCGCCGAACACCGCCATCGTCTTGATCCGTTCCGGCAGGTGCGGTGTGAGTTCATTGAAGACCGTTTCCACCTGAAGCGCAAGCTCGCGCGTGGGTACCAGCACAAGCACCGGCACGTGGCGGTTAGCCGTGGCCCAGCCCCCTTCCAGCAACCGCTGAAGGATGGGCAACGCATAGCTCAACGTTTTCCCTGACCCGGTATCGGCGATGCCCAGCAGGTCTTTGCCGAAGAGGACCGCTGGGATCGCTTCGCGCTGGATCGGCGTGGGCTGCGTGAGGTGCTGTGCGTCCAACGCTTTCAGCAGCGAAGGGGCAAGGCCGAGCGGTTCGAATGACGACGTGGAACTATCCATTCAAGTGGAACAACGGCCGTTGAAAGCCGCGACAAGGTACCGAAGTGGATGCCATGAGGCCTTTTATCCTGTCCTACTCGGCGCGGCAGTGCTGAACAGTGTCACCTAAAGGCCCTCATCAACGGGCCGTTCGGCAACCAGGCGTTCGAAGACCACATCGATCACCTCGTCGTTCGCATTGTTGTTGATCACCACGAAACTCTCACCGGTCTTTTGGTCGGCGAATGCGTAGGTGATGTAGCTCACCTGCCGGCCAGTATGTCCGCGGAGCCTGCGCCCTGCGTATTCACGCTCGAACAACCCGAGGCCCATGCTGCTTTTCGCGGTGCTGTCGAAGGTGCTCATCTGAGCCAGGCTCTTCTCATCCAATAGGGTCTTGTCGATCAAGAGCGCGCGGACGAACCTGTTCAGGTCCTGCACATCGGACACCACGTTGCCGGATCCTTTGGAAACCAGTGCGCCGGCCATCTTGGGCATTTCATGCAGGTCCTCCCCGTCAAGCATCGGATGGGCGAGCCCTGGTATGGTGCGCGCATGGTAGGCGAAGGTGTTCTTGAGCCCCAGCGGGCCGATGATCCGTTCATTCAAGTTCGCTTCGAACGAGCGGTCCGTGATGCGCTCCACGATCTCGGAGAGCAGGAAGTAGTTGCTATTGCAATACGATGAACGGGTGCCGGGAGGGAACGCGGGAGGGCCGATGTGCCCGAAAAGGACCGGGTCGGAAAAGTCGCCGTGGGGGTTCACGAAGGGCTCGTTCAAGAATCCGTTGTCCAGCATTTCACCAAGGCCGCTCGAATGGTTCAGGAGCTGGCGGATGGTGATCGCACTATCGATGTACGGATGACTTGGCAGGAAGTCCACCGCGCGTCCATCGATCTTCAACAGACCTTCTTCCTGCAACTGTAGCACGATGACCGCGGTGAACATCTTCGTACAGCTGCCGATGCAGAACCGGTTGTTCACCGTGAGATCCACGCCAGGATGCGATACACCTACCGCAGCGGTGTCAAGCCGCTGTCCATCGTCCCAAAGGGCCACGATACCGTATCCCTTGACGCTGTCCTTGTACTGATCGAGGATATCGGCACTCCTGTGTGTCGACCGCACGGAGTCGCTACAGCCAATGATCAGGATGGCCATAGCACAGGTGAAGAAGAGCACATATCCCTTCATCGTAACGTTGGATGCAGATCCTGAATGACCTCCATCAGCTTCGTCGAAAGTAGCGAGATGCCTGGATCCTGGTTGATCAAGCTTGGGACGCGACATCATGACGGACCATCTTCCACCTTGAGTCTTGCGACCGCGGCCTAACCCACCAACCGCTTCACGATCGTCTGCACCGGCTCCACGGCCTTGCTGTGCTGGATGCTAGGACCCGCTACCCACACCGTCTTGTAGGTCACCTGCTGCGCCGCCACCTCCGTGGCCTTCATGCCGATGTAGAAGCGGAACATCTTCACCCACTTCTTCAGCTTGCGGTTCTTGTTCAACATGCGCTCCAGCCAAGGCGACCGCAGGCCCACCTTCTGCACGTAGGGCGTGTTGATCACCGTGCAGGGCGTGCCGCTGATGCGCTCGGTGAGCACGATGTCCTGCGCACCGTACTGCACACATGCTTGCTTGTAGTCTTCCGTGATCGGTGCTTCCACCGAGGCGATGAAGGGGCTGCCCACTGAAACACCTTCGGCACCGTACGCTAGCATGCGGTCCATCTCCGCCTTCGTGCCCACGCCACCAGCCGAGATCACGGGTATGGTGCAGTGCGTGCGGAGTTGCTCGATCAGTTCTTTCGGTCCCAGATCACCGCGGTGTCCGCCCGCCTCGTTGTTCACGGCGATCAATGCATCGGCGCCTAAGGCCTCCACTTTCTGGGCGAAGCGCAGGTCCGTTACATCACAAAAGACCTTGATGCCCACCTGGTGCGCGGCGTTGATCGTCGTCTCCGGACTGCCCAAGGAGGTGATGATGAAATCACAACCCTCGGCGCACAAGGTCTCCAGTTGTTTCGCGGCCTTCGGGTTGCTCTTGTTCACGATCAGGTTGAAACCGAAAGCACCTTTGCCATATTCGGCCTTGGCCGCCTTCAGCGCCTGCGCGGCTGCACGCAATTCTTCGATCGTCCGGTAGTTCAGCGCCGGTATGCAGCCCGCCACGCCACAGCGCATGCCCTCCTTCACCATGGCGACATTGCTCACCAGGAACATCGG
>DAOORM010000223.1:0-4126 GCA_035389265.1 Flavobacteriales bacterium
TCCTCGCGGTAGATGGGTTTGCCATCGGCCCCCAGCTTGCTCATGTTGCTGCGCTGGATCTCGCGGAAGACCTCGTCGATCTTGTGTTCGAGGCCGTGCTTCAACAGCGTACCGCACAGGATGTAGAGGATGTCGCCCAAAGCATCGGCCACTTCAACCAGATCACCACGCAGTGCGGCTTCGAGGTATTCCTCGTTCTCCTCGCGGATGAGCTTGTACCGCAACAACGCATCGCGGTCGCCGATATCGCCCTTGGGGTCCGTGGCATTGCTGATGCCAAAGGCTTCGTGGAAGCGGCGCACGTGTTCCGTGGCTTCGGCCATGGTAAGGGCTTGGGTCGTGGTCTCCATAGGCCCGAAGGTAGCGGCGCCTGTGGAACCATTCCCGATCGACCGTTCAAGCCAAGGCCACAAGGGCAGTACACGTGCTGAACGGTTAACGTTCTTTAACGCGTATCACTTGGCAGCCCGACGGTGACCCCGGCACCTTTGCGAGACCTTACGGCCGTAGGCCGAACGATCGATAACCCCGTGAATGGCCGGATCACCGGCGAGACCCTATGGAAGACATCATTTCCGGTACCGCGCAGCCTGTGACCTCCGACAGCATACGCGCGCTTAACGAACGCATCCAACAGGCCAGTGCCTTCGTCGACCTCATCGACCAGGAAATGGGCAAGGTGATCGTGGGCCAAAAGGACATGGTGCAGAAACTGCTGGTGGCCTTGCTCGCCGATGGGCATATCCTGCTGGAAGGTGTTCCGGGGTTGGCCAAGACCATGGCCATCAAAGCACTTTCCCAGACCGTGGACGTTGGCTTCAGCCGCATCCAGTTCACACCGGACCTCCTTCCCGCCGACCTTATCGGCACCTTGATCTACAGCCAGCGGAACGAGGAGTTCAGCGTGAAGAAGGGTCCCATCTTCAGCAACTTCGTTCTGGCGGATGAGATCAACCGGGCGCCCGCCAAAGTGCAGAGCGCTTTGCTCGAAGCCATGCAGGAGCGGCAGGTAACCTTGGGGGCCACCACCTATCCCCTGCCACAGCCTTTCCTCGTGATGGCCACGATGAACCCGATCGAACAGGAAGGGACCTACCCACTGCCTGAGGCCCAGACCGACCGCTTCATGTTGAAGGTGGTGTTGGATTACCCGCGCAAGGAGGAGGAGAAGTTGATCATCCGACAGAACGTACGTCCCGGTGGCAATCCAGAGCCGCAGAAAGTGGTGCGCCCCGATGACATCCTGCACGCCCGCAAGCTGGTGCGCGAGGTGTACATGGATGAGAAGATCGAGCAGTACATCGTGGACATCGTGTACGCCACCCGCAAACCCGACCAGTACAAACTCACGGACCTCACCAGCATGATCGGGTTCGGTGGTAGTCCACGCGCGAGCATCAACATGGCCCTCGCCGCGAAAGCCTTCGCCTTCACTAAACGGCGTGGCTATGTGATCCCGGAGGATGTGCGTGCCGTTTGCCCCGATGTGCTGCGCCACCGCATCGGACTCACCTACGAGGCCGAAGCCGAGAACATCACGGTGAACGAGATCATCGACCGCGTACTGAACACGGTCGAGGTTCCTTGATGAGAGCTATTTGATCGCCAGTTGGCAGTTCGCAGTCGGCAGTGAATGCCCTGTGTACCGCCAACTGCGAACCATCAACTGGATTGAACACCGCGCAACATACCAAGGAGCTCCTGAAGAAGGTGCGCTTGATCGAGCTGAAGACCCGCGGCTTGAGCGAGCATATCTTCTCCGGTGAATACCACAGTGCGTTCAAGGGCCGTGGCATGACCTTCAGCGAGGTGCGCGAATACGCGCCCGGTGATGAGGTGCGTACGATCGACTGGAACGTGACCGCGCGCTTCGGTCATCCCTTCGTGAAGGTCTTCGAAGAAGAACGCGAACTCACCGTGATGCTCGTGGCGGACGTGAGCGGTTCCGGAGAATTCGGCACCACCGCTCAATTGAAGCGCGAGCTGATCACCGAGGCCTGCGCCACCATCGCGTTCAGCGCCATCAAGAACAACGACAAGGTGGGCTTGATCCTCTTCACCGATACGGTGGAGAAGTTCATTCCCCCGAAGAAAGGCCGCTCACACATCCTTCGTCTGGTTCGCGAACTCCTGGAGTTCCGCCCACAAAGTCGGGGAACGGACATCACCGCCGCGTTGCGCTACCTCAACAGCGTGATCAAGAAACGGAGCATCACCTTCCTCTTGAGCGATATGATGGACGAGGACTATGAGCCTGCCCTGAAGATCGCGAACCGGCGCCACGACCTGGTGGTACTGCGGACCACCGACCCGCGCGAGAGTGAGCTGCCCAACGTGGGTTTAGTCCAGTTCGTGGATCCCGAGACCGGTGATGCTCGCTGGGTGAACACCGGCAGCCGGGCCATCCGCAATGCCTTCCGCGCGGCCGCATTGAAACACCAGAACCGCACACGCGAGATCCTGCGCCGCTCGGGTGTGGACCATGCGACCATCAGTACACAAGAAGGGTATGTGCGGCCGTTGATGCAACTGCTCAAACAACGCGAGGTACGGTGAGAGCCCTCGTGCACATAGCGTTCCTCTTTCCGCTGTTCGCTGCCGCACAGTCGGGCAACCCTTTCGTGGATGTCCGACTCGACACGAACGTGGTCCGGATCGGAGAGCGCGCGCGATTGTTGCTGGAGGTGGCCTACCCGGCGAACGCATCGGTGATGTGGCCCACACTATCCGATACGCTGAACAAGCACATCGAGGTGAGCGCCGTGAGCACTGTGGACACGGCGGATGGTAAACGCGGGTTGATGCGCCAAGTGCGCACATTGGAGCTCACCTCCTTCGATACCGGCTTCTGGGCCGTGCCACCTTTCCGCTTCATCGTGAATGGCAACCCCTTGGATACCCGTGCCCTCTTGCTCGAAGTGCGCACCGTGGAGTTGGATAGTACACAAGGCCTTCGTGCGATCAAGGACATCCATGTGCTGCCTTTCAGCCTGAGCTACTGGTTGCGCGAGCATGTGCTGTGGATCGTATGTGGGGTTGCGATGCTGATCGCGTTGATCGCGCTGGTCCTGTTCTTGCGGCGGAAGCCACGCACGGCAAGGACCGCAGCCCCCACCGTGGTGGTGCCATTGAAGGACCGCACCTTGGCGGCCCTGCGCGCGTTGGAGAGCGAACGCGTCTGGCAGCAAGGCGACCACAAAGCCTATCATTCGCGCCTGACCGACGTGTTGCGCGGATACATCGAGGAGCGCTACCGGGTGCCTGCACTGGAAAGCACCACCGATGAACTGCTGAAGGAACTCCGCGTGAGCGCGCTTAGCACTGATCACCGCGGTCAGCTGGAGAATATGTTGCGGCTGGCCGATATGGTCAAGTTCGCCAAGGCCCTCCCCGCTCCGCAGGAGAACGAACAGATGATGGCCGGCGCCTTGCGCTTCGTGGAGGACACCGCACCCGTTCCAACACCCAACGAGCATGCGTAGGCACAAGGACATCCTACTCGCCATGGGTTGGTGCACGCTGGCGTTGGCCGGTATCGCCGTGGTACTGTGGTGGACCCTTCGACGTTACGAACTAGCCAGTCCATGGGTGCTTTGGGTCTTGCTCGCCTTCATCCCGCTGAACGCCTTGTATGTGTTACGCACCATTCGGCGGGCATCGATGGCGCGGTTGAGCACACTGTATGCTCTCGCCAACGGTCCGGTGGACCTTCTCTCCTACTTCCGGCATCTGCCGTTCGCGGCTGGCGTGCTCGCATCGGGTGTGCTCCTCATCGCCTTGGCCCGCCCGCAGAGTGAAGACAACTGGCAGGACGTGAAGCGCGAGGGCATCGACATCGTTATCGCGATGGACATCTCGACCAGCATGCTGGCCCGCGACCTGAAGCCGGACCGCCTAGAGGCCTCCAAACGCGTGGCCATGGAGTTCATCGACGGCCGACCCAATGATCGTATCGGTCTGGTGGTGTACGAGGGCGAAGCCTTCACCCAATGCCCCATCACCACCGACCACCGGGTGTTGAAGGAACTCTTCGCTGAGGCTGAACCGGGGCTGATCGATGGCGGGACCGCCGTGGGCAGCGGTCTGGCGACCGCGCTGAACCGCTTGCGCGAGAGCGAAGCCAAGA
>DAOORM010000224.1:0-4119 GCA_035389265.1 Flavobacteriales bacterium
CATGCCCGTTTGGTAAAGCAGATCCAGCACCAGCCGGTCGGTGGCGCCTTTATGGCCATCGGGCCATTCCAGCTGCTCCAACAAGCGTCCCATGCCCTTCTCCTCCACGAACTCGGGTAAGCGTTTCGGGGTCTTGGGTGGATCGAGCAAGGCGGTCGGGTCGCCATCGGCCTCGCCCACGATGCGGGCGAACTGGAAGAAGCCACGCAACGCGCTCAGCTTGCGGTTCACACTGCGGGCGCCCACCCCCTCTTCCATGAGCTGCATCATCCACCGGCGCACGGTCTTGTCCGTGGCCTGCTGCAGCTTCTCCACCCCGAACGTGGCCAGAAAGGAACGGAACTGCTCCAGATCGCGCCGGTACGCCGCCACGGTGTGGGGGCTGTAGCGCTTCTCGTAGGTCAAGTGGTCAACGAACCGGTCCAGGAGCATACCGGCTAAGTAACGCGAGCGCTCAATGGCAAGGTATGTTCAAACGGACGGAGTTGTTCGGCTGTGGAATGTTAGTAGCGCGGCGTGCTTCTTTCACCGCAACGGACGCCAAGGAGTCGCCAAGGAGTACCAAGAAGCCAAGAAAGCGTTGCGCCTCCGTTGCGTTCATGGCGTCGTGGCGGTGGATATCCATGAGAAAAGCCCCATCGCTGGGGCTTTCCGTGAGTTCACTGGGAAAGGAGCCTTACTCCTGGTCCGTCTGCAGCGTGAGCTTGTACGCGGCGCGGATGATCTCCTTGCGGCGAGCCACGGAAGGTTTCGTAAAGCTCTGGCGCTTACGAAGTTGACGCATCGTCTGGGTGCGCTCGAACTTCTTCTTGAACTTCTTGAGCGCCTTATCGATGCTCTCGCCTTCTTTGACCGGGATGATCAGCATGGTCGTTTGTCCTTTTCGCTTAGGGGGTGCAAATATAGTGGTGGATTCGATCCGTGCAATAGGGGCACATTTCATGGGAGCTAATTGGATGAAAGTTCCAAGCCATTCATAGGACAGTAGCAGTAGTCGGATATCGAGGTCCGGAATCAGATCGCCGCTCTATGGCTAGCTTCATCCCGGAGCGTTCGAGCGTGATCCGGTCATGAACGCATGGCACATCACCGAGGCGCTAATGGCCATTAGTCCCCTTAAACCAACTATGCTACAGCTAATGGAACCATACCCCCTGGCTCCCTTCTACCAGGACCTGGTGCGTAACAACCAGAACGGCATCAGCATGCACAGCATCTACAAGAGCGAACTGGCCCATTTCTACGGGACAAAGGCCAAGGCGATCACGGGTGCTACCAGCAAGGTGCTGCTCGGCCAAGAGCCATCGGCCAAGGCCACCGACATCCTTGCAGGCTTGGAAGACCTGAACTTGGCCAGCGAACCGGAGTTGCGGCTCGGCCTGCACTTGGCCACCAACAACCTTGCGCAAGCCCGTGCCTTGGTGAATACCCACCGAAGCGCCGAGCCGGGCAACGGGTATTGGAAGGTACAGGACATATTGGTAGACCATCGGGAACGGGACCTTTCCCTAGCAGATCTCACGAGCGGCGAACTGACCCTGCTGGAGAGCATTGCCGCCAGCGACAAGGAAGGTGCTGCGGAGGCCCGTGTGTGGTTGGAACTACTCGGCCAACCCTTCGTGCCCGAATTCGTGCTGCCCAACACCAACAAGAGTCGACATGTGAAGGAGATGTGGAATCATACCTGGAGAACAGCCCTTACTTGCGCGCCTACCCCAACCCCAGCAACGGGCCCGTATTCGTGGTGTATGAGGTGCCCGAAGGCGTGGAGCAAGCCCTGCTGGAAGTGGTAAGTGCCGACGGCAAGCTCATATTTTCCCAGAGCATTGCACCACAGAACGGCATAGCCGAACTCGGCAAACTGCCCATTGGGTTGAATGTGGCCACGTTGCGGTGTGATGGTATCCGCGTGGGCGTTGCTAAGCTGAGCATTGTACGCTAGCATGCGCTTCTTGAACGTAGTTGTTTGTGGGATGAGCATGGGTCTGCAAATGCAGACCCATGCTCAAACCTTCAATACACGCTTCGACCCGTGGGAACGTGCTGATTTCGGGTGGTGCGTGGAACGCCTTGCCGATTCGTCCTACATGGTCATCAGCAACTCGGAATGGCAGGACAGTTTGTTCTATAGTTCGGTTGTCACGGGTGTACGAACCAACGATACTGGAGCGTTCTTGGACACTTCTCGCCTGAGCATTCCGCTCCGCGCGACCTATGTCGGCTGGGCGAATGCCTCGGCCATGTGCTCCGATGGAAGGATCGTGATCGGAGGGAATACGTACCGGTCGGATGAAACCATTCAAGCCGCCCTGTTCATCACCGGAACAGACGGCACTTTCAGCCAACTATTGGTCTACGGCGCGCAGGGAGAAGAATGGATCGGCCGCCAAGCCAAACAGACACCCGATGGTGGGTATGTGTTGTGCGGCGAGACCAGTACCGTGGGTATTGTGGATGGCTTCCTCGTAAAGACCGATAGTGCCGGAGAAGTTGAATGGGTGAGAACGTATGGTTCAGATGACCGATATGAGTTCTACACCTCAGTAGACCTGGCACCATGGGGCGGATATTACGTAGGTGGAACCAGGCAAGTGGCATCCGGCAACTACGACCCCTGGATCCTGAGAATGGATGAGGAGGGTAACATTATTGGGCAAGGCGATCATGGCACACCACAGAACGACTACCAATCCGCCCATCTGACCACCGCAGCGGACGGCCATGTGCTGATGGCTTGTGCGTTGAACATGGGCTCTACACAGAATACACAACGGATTGGCCTGCTCAAGATGGATCAAGAGGGTGTTGTCCAATGGCAACGACTTTATGGTGCCGTGCGCAACACAGCACTTTTCGTGGTCCAAGAAATTGCACCCTCGTACGATCTGATCACCTGCGGTTTCGCCTATATAGGTAGCCAACCGAAAGGCATCCTGCTACGCACCACCGCTACAGGCGACAGCCTTTGGATGCGGGAGTATGATTACTTCGATGCGGAGGTCACCAACGGCAAGGGTGCCTTCTACGATGTTCAACCCACTCCGGACGGTGGCTTCATCGCCGTAGGTGTGGCACTTGCCGTGGCGGGCCAATACACCCAGGACGTGTGGGTGGTGAAGACCGACAGCATGGGCTGCATAGAACCGGGTTGCCACTTGATCACAGGCATGGAAAGCCAGATCACCAATTTGAAGGATGCGTTGCGCGTGTGGCCCAATCCGGTGGCACAAGGCGGTGCGGTGCAGGTGAGCGTGGAGTTGCCATCGAACTTCGTTGTGCAAGGCCAGCTGCGGCTTACCGTAACCGATGCGTTGGGCAGGTTGGTGCAGGAACAAGTCGTAGCACAGGGCACTACCACCCTCAACTTCATCAACACCCAACTGACAACAGGCCTCTATCACCTGCACCTCAGCGATGATAGGCGCTGGATCAGCGGGGGCAAGTTGCTCGTTGAATAGTCCTACCCTTTCAGCACATTCCTACTGATCACCAGCTTCTGGATCTCGCTAGTGCCTTCGCCGATGGTGCAGAGCTTGCTGTCGCGGTAGAACTTCTCTACCGGGAAGTCCTTGGTGTAGCCGTAACCGCCGAAGATCTGCACGGACTCGGTACTGGCCCATACACAAGTCTCGCTGGCGTAGTACTTGGCCATGGCGCCCACCACGGTCACTTTTTTGTTCTGCCCGGTGTTCTTGAAGTGGCTGGCCTCTTGGATCAGCAGTTCCGAAGCTTCGATGCGGGTGGCCATGTCGGCCAATTTGAAGGCGATGGCCTGGAAGTTGGCGATGGGCTGGCCGAACTGCTCACGCTCCTTGGCGTATTTCACACTGGCTTCGAACGCGCCTTTGGCGATGCCCAAGCTCAGGGCCGCGATGCTGATCCGGCCACCATCCAGGATCTTCATGGCCTGCTGGAAGCCTTCACCCACGTTGCCCAGTACGTTCTCCTCGGGAATGCGGCAATCCTCGAAGATCACCTCGGCGGTCTCGCTGGCGCGCATGCCCAGCTTGTTCTCCTTTTTGCCGGCTTTCATGCCCGGTGTTCCGCGCTCGATCACGAAGGCGGTCATGCCTTTGCTGTCACCCAGTTCGCCGGTGCGTACGATGGCCACCACCACGT
>DAOORM010000225.1:0-4107 GCA_035389265.1 Flavobacteriales bacterium
CAAACCCGTGATGGTTACGATCTCCTCCACGCTCTGTTCGTGCAGGTAGAAGAGCGTTACGATGGTGCTATCCTCTTCCGGTAATTCGGCTAGCGCGACCTCTAGTGCGCGTTTCCGGTCCTGCGTTTCCGTTCCGTCATCGCTGTGCGTGGCGAGGAACTGTGCTGGCACATCTTCGGTGGTGCTCATGACCGGCTTTCGCGAGCGGAGCTTCGAGAGCGCAGTGCGGTAGGCGATGCTGTACAACCAAGTGCCGAGTTTGCTTCCACCTTGGAACGCGTGCAGGTTCTGGAAGGCCTTCACGAAGGCGTCCTGGGTGGCCTCCTCGGCATCCTCCCGATGACGCAAGACACGCATGCACACCGTATGCACCAAGTGCTTATAGGTGCGCATCACCCAGACCTGCCCTTGGGCATCGCCGCGCAGGCATCGGTCTATGGCCTCGGTTTCGTTCACGGTGCGCGCATTGGACGCTAGGTGGGAGCGTGGTGGTTACACGAAAATGGGCGTGAGGTCCCTCATTCCGGTCCGGAGCGTGTTGGATGGAAGGACCATCGGATGAGCGCGTGCAGGCTTGGATGGATCCGATCGTAACCGAAGGTCTACCCCCTGGCGTCTTATCCCCAACAACCGGAAAACAGCCACACCATGTTCGAGTCACCCGTCCTCCCGATGATCGCGTTCTGCGCCACCGTCTTCGGCATCTTCTACCTGCGCATCACCTCCCAACACCGCCAGCGGATGGCCATGATCGAAAAGGGCATGGCCTTCGAGGATCTCCACTCGAAGCGGCGGTCCAGTGCGGCTTTCGCGTTCGGCTTGTTGGGCGTGGGCATCGGCGCAGGCTTGGGGTTGGGCTGGGCTATCGATCTTGTCCTTCACGGCGCCGATGCAGGCAACAACCCCATGTCCTATTTCATCTGCGTATTCCTGTGTGGCGGTGCAGCCCTGATCCACTACCACCGCACCATGGAGCGCACCAAGGCGTGAACCGCTTCCGCGTTCGCCCGCCGCGCCGTTCTTTTGCGCCATCATGGGCGTGCGTACGTTCTTCCGGTGGTCTGTCGCTATCGGTTTCTGGTGCATCGTGGTGAGTGCGCTCTGGGCTGGCCTCCTGGGCATCGTGGACCCGCCGGTCACCTGGGTCATGGCCCAGCAATCGCGCGAGCAGGACAGCTTCAGCCGGGTGCAGGTCGATCTGGAGGATATCGCCCGCAGCATGCCGCTCAGCGTCATCGCCTCCGAGGATCAACGGTTCATGACGCACCACGGGTTCTCCTGGGAGGCCATGCGCAAGGCCCTCGAAAAGAACAAAAGCGCCAAACGCATCAAGGGTGGTAGCACCATCAGCCAGCAAACAGCGAAGAACGTTTTCCTCTGGCCTGGACGCACGTACCTGCGGAAAGGCTTGGAAGCCTGGTTCACGTTGCTCATCGAAACGTTATGGTCCAAGGAGCGCATCCTCGAGGTCTACCTTAATGTCGCCGAGATGGGCAAAGGCGTGTTCGGGGCAGAGGCCGCTGCGCAACGTTGTTTCAACCGACCGGCCTCCAAACTTTCGCGTGAGCAGGCAGCCTTGATCACCGCCACCTTGCCCGCACCACGGCGCTTCAATTGTGCCAGCCCATCGGGCTACGTTCGGGGCAGGCAGCAGTGGGTCTTGCGCCAGATGTACAACGTGGGCGATGTGCTGGATCCCGAAGTACTGGCGCGCCGCAAAGCCGCCATCGAGCGTGAAGAGCAGCGCAAGGCGGAACGCGAAGAGCGCAAGAAGCGACGGAAGAAGAAGGAGTGACCACTTCCTTCAATGCACGATGTCAGGTCCTGTTGGCTTCTCGCTTAGGGGCTCAGGTTGCGGATCGCCTGAGATCTCCACTTGCGTAGGATAGGCGAACTCCAGTCCCGCCTTGCGGAAACGGTCCAATAGGTCCAGGTTCACCCGGGTCTGCACGCCGAAGATGTCCTTGCCTTTCCGGATGTGGTACGTGAACACGATGTTCAAGGAGAAATCCTTGAATGCATTGAAGTAGGCGGCATGCTCGGCCTCCAGATCGTCACTGTGGTCGCGGACGAGCTTCTCGAGGATGGCGATCGCTTCATCGATCTGGGCAGTGGTTGTCCCGTAGACCAGGCCGAGGTCGTGGCGCACCCGACGCGAAGGCTCCTGGCTCACGTTCTCCAGCATGCTATCCGTGAATTTGATGTTCGGGACCACTACGATCGGTCCGTCCATGGTCCGGATACGTGTACTGCGGATACCCACCTCTTGAACGATCCCATCATAACCATTCAAACGAACGCGATCACCGACACGGAAAGGTTTGTCGGTGAACACCGTGACCCCGCCGAAGATGTTCGCCAGCGTGTCCTTCGCCGCCATCGCCAAGGCCAGACCGCCGATCCCGATGCCGGCCAACAAGGCCCCCACGTCGTATCCCGCGTTATTCAAGGCCACCACGATACCCAGGCCCCAGATCAGGGCTTTGATCGAACTCCGCACCACTGGGATGAACTGCCCTTCACCCGGGTCTTCGCTTCGTTCCGTGCGGCTTCGGAGCATCGCACCGAGCAGAGTGTCCAGCACCCGTGAGATCGCCCACGTCACGCCCAGCGCGATGCACACATGGAAGATCCGCACCATCCACTTGTCAACGTGCTCCGGTACGGTCAACTGCTGATACCCCAGCACCAGGGACACCAAGGTCACCAGCGTCACCAAGGGACGTCGAAGCACATGCACTAATTCATCATCGATCGTATTCGCCGTGCGTGCGGCCAGTTTGCGCAGGATCGAGGCTCCCAGCCAGGAGATCAGCTTGCCGATCAACCATCCTGCGAGCAGGATGATCGCTGCATCGAACCATTGTTGGGGAAGATTGCCGAGGATGCGCTCGTGCTCGGCCCAAGAGATCATGCCCATACTTTTGAGAACCTGCGTGGATGACTGGTCCGCGCCAAAACTAACGGGCATACACGGTGGGAATGAAGGATCAAGAAAGGCTGGTGCTGGTCACCGGCGCAGGAAGAGGGGTAGGGGCGGCCACGGTGAAGGCCTTGCTGGCCATGCCGCATGTCACGGTCATCGCGGTCTCGCGCTCGCTGCAGGCTTTGATGGACGCTGTGGGGCCGCAACCACGGATGGAAGCCTGCACGCTGGATCTGGGAGGATCCACGGCCGCTGAACGGTTGGCCCAAGTGGTGGGCGCTCGCCGACTTCATGCCCTCGTGCATAATGCGGGCCATCTGCACAAGGCGGATATGGGAATGCACCAGCGGGCGGATCTGGAGCGTGTGTTCCTCACGAACGCCATCGCACCATTGGAACTGTCCCAGGCGCTGGCCGCGAACCTGGCCGGCGACCCACCGGGCCATATCGTGCACATCGGAAGCATGGGTGGGTTCCAGGATTCGGCGAAGTTCCCGGGCCTCGTAGCGTATAGTGCCAGCAAGGCGGCACTGGCTTGTACGGCGCAGTGTCTGGCCGAGGAGTTCAAGGATCGTGGTATCCGCAGCAACTGCCTGGCGCTGGGTTCGGTGGATACCGAGATGCTGCGGGCCGCTTTTCCCGGCTTCCGGGCCGGAACCACGGCCGATGCGATCGGTGCGTATGTGGCTGAATTTTCTTTGCATGGGCATAACCTCTTCAACGGCAAGGTATTGCCGGTGGCTACGACCACCCCGTGAAGCGGTTTGGTGAACTTTTTCTTGCTCCCATGTTGCATCTGTGGAAACTCTCCCTACATTTGCAGCCGCTTTCGGAAAACGTTCTTTGAAGCGCCCTCGGAGTGAAGGGGAGAAGTAGGGTCGGGTAAGAGGTGGTTGAAAAAGTTTTTCAACAGACGCTTGCAGGTAAAATAAAAGACACTACTTTTGCCGTCCCTCTCGCGGAAATGTCCGCAACGACAGAGGCGCTGAAAGACTGAACAAGACTGGAACGGGGCTTCGGCCCTGACCCATACAGTTCTTTGACTTATTGTCCAATCTGAGAACAGCAGGTGTCCTTGTGATCTGAGGATCAACATGAGAGACCTCGTCAAGAACCAGATCGAACGAACATTTACAATGGAGAGTTTGATCCTGGCTCAGGATGAACGCTAGCGGCAGGCT
>DAOORM010000226.1:0-4107 GCA_035389265.1 Flavobacteriales bacterium
CGGGTCACGGCTTTGTTCCCGCCATCACAATTGCGGCATTCGGAGCGCACGAACACGGTGTAGGAGCCCTTCCGCAACCAGGGGAAGCGGAATTCGCCGTTGGGTCCCGTGTCCACGTTGTCATCGGGGAAGGTGCCTTCCGTAGTCTCACCGTAAACGATGTACACGTTCTCCCCGATCACCGGGTAGGAGTCGCCGATGGGGTTACCGCTCTGACTGTAAACCTGCTCGATGACTCGCCCACGGATCTCGGCCTTGCCGCCTTCGCCCGGTTCCTTGTTGCAACCCAACAGCAGGGCCATCGCAGGTATGGCCAACAGCGCTCGCTTCATGTGTACTTCACGTTAAGGGAGCGCTAAAGTAGCGGTATGCTCCTTTCGCCTTAGGCGTAGATCCGCTCCACCTGGGTCGTGTACTTCGCCATGATGGGTTTCCTGCGCAGTTTGAGCGAGGGTGTCAGCTCGCCGCCATCCACGCTGAATTCAGCGGGCAACAGTTCGATGCGTTTGATCTGCTCCCAGTGGCCCAGCCCGGCGTTCACCTTCTCCACTTCGACGAAGATGCGGTCGGTGATGCGTTTCTCCCGGATGATCTGCTGCGGGTTCTCGTAGGGGATGCCTTTGAGGGCACAATAGTCCTTCAGGAAGGTAAAGCTCGGCACGATGAGGGCGGCGGGGAACTTGCGGTTCTCCCCGATCACCATGGCCTGTTCGATGAAGCGGGACGCCTTCAGTTTGTTCTCGATCGCCTGTGGGGCCACGTACTTGCCGCCGCTGGTCTTGAACATCTCCTTCTTGCGGTCGGTGATGTAGAGGAAGCCATCGCGCAGTTCGCCGATGTCGCCGGTGTGGAACCAGCCGTCCGGGGAGAGCACTTCGCGGGTGAGTTCAGGTTCCTTGTAGTACCCCATCATCACGTTGGGCCCTTTGATCAGGATCTCGCCGTCCTCGGCGATGCGGATCTCCACATCCTTGATCGGGCGGCCCACCGAGCCGAAGCGTAGTCCATCGTTACGGGCATCGTTCACGCTGGCCACGGGGCTGGTCTCGGTGAGGCCATAACCTTCCATCAGGGGCACGCCCGCCGCATTGAAGATGCGCGCGAGGCGGGGTTGCAGCGCCGCACTGCCACTGGCCACGCACTTCACATTGCCGCCGAGCGCCTCGCGCCACTTGCTGAAGACGAGCTTGCGGGCGATGCCCAATTGCATATCATACCACCAGCTGCGGCCGTGCACTTCGTAACGTTCGCCCAGGTCCAACGACCAGAAGAAGAGTTTGCGTTTGATGCCGGTAAGGGCTTCCCCTTTGGTGAGGATGGCATCGTAGATCTTCTCCAGGAGCCGCGGCACGGCGGTGAAGACGTCGGGCCGCATCTCTTTGATCCGTGCGCCCAATTCCTCCAACGTTTCTTGGAAACGCACCTGCATGCCCGCGCGCTGATACAGGTACATGAGCATGCGCTCGTAGATGTGGCAGAGCGGCAGGAAGCTGATGGCCCGCGCACCGCGTTCCACCGGGAGCCGTAGGGCGCTGGACTCCACGTTGCTCAGGATGTTGTTGTGGGAGAGCATCACCCCTTTGGGTTTGCCGGTGGTGCCGCTGGTGTAGATGATGGTGGCCAGGTCGCTGTTCTTCACGGCCGCTTTGTAGGCCTCCAGCTCGGCACGGCGCTCGGTCCCACGACCCAACAGTTCCTTCCAGTGCGTAGCGCCCGCGATGCGCTCGAAGGTGAACAGGTGCTCCACGGCCGGTACCTTGGCTTGGGCGAGGCGGGCTTTGGCCAGCAGGTCGGCGTTGCTCAGGAAGAAGACCTTCGAGCCGGAGTGCTCCAGGACGTACGCGTAATCTTCCGCCGACATGGTCGGGTAGATGGGGATGCCGATGGCGCCGATGCGGAGCACGGCCTGGTCCACGATGGCCCATTCCGCGCGGTTGCCGCTGGTCAAGGCCACCTTGTCGCCCGGACGGATACCGAGGTCCATGAGCCCGAGGGCCAGCTGTTCGGAGATCTCTACGAACTCCTTGGTGGAGTACGAGCGCATCTTGCCTTCCTCCAAGGATTCCACGCAGATGGGCTGTGGGAATTCGGCGAGCTGCAGGTCGGCGATATCGAAGAGGCGTGTCACGTGCATGGGGACAAGATAATGGGAGGTCCGGAAAAAAGAACGGCCCCTTGAGGAGCCGTTCGTGTGCTGAACATACGCGGTTCACTCGAGGCTGCCATCGAATTCAACAGTGATCACCCGCACTTGGTTCCCAGTCTTGAACACGAACTTCTCCTTGAAGTGCGACTTGCGTTCCTGGTCCATGTAATAGACCTTCTCCACGCGGCGGTTGTCCTTCTGGCCGTCCACCTTCAGGTCGATCTCGAAGATGGCGTTCACCGCGCTGCTCTTGAGGCTGCTGCGCTTCACGTTCTGGGTGCTCACCTTCACGCGGCTTTCGAGGGTGATGGACTGTCCGGCGAAGACCACCACGCGGTCGGAGCCTTCTGCGCCCTTGATCATGGCCGAGACGTCCATGCCGCTCTGGACCTGCTCCTTTTCGGTGATGGTGACGTTGCTGATCTTGTAGATCGTTTGTGCGTTCAGGGATAGGGCGAGCGTGGCAGCCGCCAACAGGGAGATGTGCCGGATCATGGTTTGGCCTTTTATTTGTGTGGTGGCCGACAAGATACGTGCCATACATACCCACACCACTTCACACCATGAACGTCAATTTCCGTTCCGTGCTGCTTGGAGCAGCTCTCCCGCTGGCCCTTTTCCTCGGTTACAGCTTCCGTCCCTCCCCAGTGGCTCCGGCCTACACCTACAGGCAGTTCAGCACCATCGAAAGCGTGGTGCCTGGTGGTCTGGGCCGCTCGCGTGTCATCATCAGTGACGCTGGTGACCAGGAGGTGGGCAAGGACCTGATGAACTTCTATAGCATGGTCGGTATCAACTTCAAGAACATCGCCAACAACGACCGCCTCATCGTGGAAACGGTGAACGAGTGGACCGGTGAGGGTTGGGAACTGCATACGGTGACCACCGGTGTGCAAAGCGGCGAGAAGGGCGGCGGCATCTTCATCACGCGCTACTTGTTCCGCAAGGCGCTGTAAGGCTCCTTCGAGTCCTCTTCGCAAGAAGCCCCGTACGGACCGTGCGGGGCTTCTTCATATCGGACTCCAGAACCGGGAGCGCGGCACGTGCTTGATCTGCCGGAACAACGGCCTAGCGGCTATCGCTTCCAACCCCTCGTGACCTAGTCTTGCCTGCGCTCCCGGAAGCATGGATCTTGCCGGTGCCTTCTGTTCTCGTGTCCAAGGTGCCATCGCTGAACACATAGGCGTCTCCCGAACCCGTTACGGAGACCCGCCCACCGCTGCGAGCGTGTAGGTTGGTCGCGTTCACATCGCCACTGCCGATCAAGTGCACCTCCACGCGGTCGGTCTTGCCGCCTACCTGCACATCACCGCTGCCGGTAAGGCTGATGGTGGTAGTGCCGGAGACGTTGACCATGCCGCAATTCACATCGCCCGAGCCTTCCAAGTTGATCTTGAGCGCTTCGGTGGTGGCCACGCTGGACAAGTTGATGCCACCGGAGCCTCTGACCTCCATGGTCACCTCTTTCGCATTGGAAAGGTTCGCCAAGGCGATGTCCCCCGAGCCTTCCACGAGCAGGTTCACGACGCGCATGTCTTCGGCTCGCGTTACGAAGAGGTTCCCGGATCCGAGCACCGTGAGGTCGAGTCCATTTCCGCTGACCACACGTTCCGCATGGATGCTTCCCGAGCCGGCCACGATCAGGTCTTCCACGCGCGGGAGGCGCACCTGCACCTGCACGGATCCGCCTTTCCGGTAGGTGCCGCGCGTTTCGCCGAAGTCCACACGGAGGAAGCTGCCATCCAGCTGAATGTTCAGTCGATCGAGGAGGTCGTCATCCCCGGTGGCGGTCACATTGAATTCGCCCATCTCCACGGTCACATCCACGCTCGAGGCCACCATGACCCCCGTGAATCCGCGGAGGTCGAATGTGCGCTGGCCTGCGAAGGACTCCCGCGCCTGCGGGGCAGGAGGTGGTGTCTGGCGGGTGCTCGCGGTCACGCTCATATCCTGGTCGGTGG
>DAOORM010000227.1:0-4101 GCA_035389265.1 Flavobacteriales bacterium
CACGGCCAGTTCGTGCGCGATGCTGTCGAGGAAGACCACCAAGCTGTCCGATGTACGGTAACGCTCCACGCCGGTGGCCAGCACATGGGCACGTCCGCCCCGGATTGTCTTCAAGGTATCCGCCATGCGCCAGGCCATCCGGTCGCCGCTCACCTGCAATTCGTCCGGTGTACGGCGCTGCACCACTTGAGCGCTGCGTGCTTCCACAGTGTATTGACACAAGCGCCCTTCATGGTCGGTGAAGAAGAGCCCATCGCTCAGGGTCTGCATCGCACGCGGCGGACGTGCATCCACCTCCACGAAACGCCCGTCGTGGAAGACCATGCTGCGGTCCAAGCTGTTCACGAAAGGTGCTATGCACTGGCCCATGACCCAGGCGGGCCACAGCAACGGAGCAAGCAATATCATCTGTCGCACCATTGGCATCATTCCTTCTTTGAACGACCGACCTCGTGGACACGCACCTCGCGTTTGCGCCCTTTCACTGGGGCCACCATCTCGGGGCCGATGCTGAAGCGCTCCTTCGCCGTCGGGATGCGGGCGAGCAACTCGCCGGAGATCAGTAGGTCCACCTTCATGTCCTTGGCCACGCCCAGCATGCGCGAGACGCTGTTCATCACATCGCCGCTCAGTTCCAGCGATCTTTTGGTGTGGCCGATCTGCGCGGAGATCACGCGCCCACCGTGCAAGGCCGCCCGGAAACTGGGCACCACACCGAACTCACCCCGCAACGCTTCGGCGTGCTCGGCGATGCGCTCCTCGATGTCGAAGAAGAGGTCGAGGCAGTTCTCGTAGCGGATGCCCACCTTCATCGGCCAGGTGAAGATCACCTCATCGCCCACGTACTTGTGGATGTCCGCTTCGTTGCGCAACACGGCGTCCGTCATCAACGAATAGGTGGTGTTGATGAAGCGGAAGTAGCGCAGGTCGCCCATGCGTTCGGCCAGGCCGGTGGAACCCACGAGGTCCAGGGTGAGCACCACGCGCTCCTCCGCCACCGGCCGCTCGTAGCGCCCCAGCAGGAAACCCACGAACATGCGACGCCCCATCAGTTCTTCCACCTGCACCACCAAGATGGCGATCGAGGTGATGATGACCACCCGCAGCATCAGCGTGTAGAGCTGCCGCATGAGGAAGATCTGCTGCACCTTGTCCGGCTGATGGTGCGCGAACCAGTTGAAACGGTCGCTGTCCATGGCGAAGGCCACGGCGATGAGGGCGATGGTGAGCAGGTTCACCAGCAGCACCTTGCCCAGGAACTGTAGCGGAATGGCCAAGGACCGGAAGCGCCGCCCGAAGAGGTACTCCTCCAAGATGCCCGTCCACAACCCCAGCAAGGCCCAGGCGCCCAGCTGCAGATCCAGCGGCTCGCCACTGTACAGGGTGAAGGCGATGGCCACGGCCACGGTGACCAAGGTGTACTTGGCGACCTTGCGCAACTTATATCGGGTCAGGGCGGTCAAAAGGATCGCGAAAGTAAGGCGTGTGCCGCCCCATGACCTAAACGGAAAAGGGTGCGAACGCCGAACACGCCCGCACCCCTTCCAAGAGATCTCACTCGCCTAGCGGTCCACCTTCACCGCCTTTTTCACCACGGGCTCACCATCGACCAGCAGGGTCACGTAATACAAGCCAGGGGCCAGGGAGGCCGTGTCCCATTCGAACTGGTAGCTGCCTGCTTCCAAGTTGGCTTCCTGCAACACGCGCAGCTCGCGGCCATCGCTGCTGTTGGCGAGCAGCTGCGTGCGACCACCACGATCCAATGTGTAGTACACCGTGGTGCGCTCATTGAAAGGGTTGGGCTGGATGTGGAGTTTGTCGGTACCGGCGAGGTCATTGCCTAGGCCCGCAGGCTCATTGCTGCCTTGTGGCAAGGAACGAACACCATCGGGGTTGGCGCAGCAGGCAGCTAGTTGGTGTTCGAGGTCTGCCAAACGAGCACTCTGCTCATTCACCCGTGCTTCAAGCGATTCGAGGCGAAGATGTTGCTCCGCTGCATCTGCTACCCGAGCAATGTGCTCTTCTTGCAACGCACCGACAACAAGAGGAAGAATGCCACTCGTATTCACCGCTCTGAAGTGTACGGCTGGCTGGACGGCTTGACCAGTGTGATCCTCTTCTGCCGGTTGCGTGGTTTCGATGACCATTTCCGGAAACTGTTCTTGGAGATCGGATGCTAAGAATCCGAACTGCAATCCTTCAGGCAATCCCATCTGCGGGTAACTTTCTGTATTGAATAGGTAAGTTTTTGGACGCAATGTGAGGATCTTCTCGGTCGCGTTCGTTAGTGATTCTACTTCAGTCTTTAAGTTATTATCCGATGCCGTCCAAACACCCCCTGGGCTGTATGTTCTTCCTGAGAAATAGCCAGCCCAATCACTCGCAGTTGTACCAGCGTTTTCACCGAATACACTGTAATTAGTGGAACCGCCGCCAGCCTTGCCCCAGATCCCTACGGTGGTACCTACCGTCGTACCAGCACCCGCAGCACCGGAGGCGCGAAATCCTGCAATTTGGAGAGCATTGCCACCAGCGAGAGTACTTGCTCTCAACCACGCGCCATAAACGCGATGGGGGGTTCCGACCGAACTCTGGACATCTGCATCCAACCCGTAATTATACTTGCTGGCATTTAATGTTTCGATCTTCAACCCTCGTATCTCTAGCGTGGAATCTGCACTGCCTTGAGCCACCGCTACGCGCGACCCGATGACCGAATTGCCCACTTTGGTTGTCATCTCCACGTTCGTCCCACCCGTAACACCACATCCCGGACAATTCGGTTGATCCACACGGACCGCAAGCTTGTAATTACCGGCAGAACCTGGACCCATAAGTACTTTCCAACCCGCATCCGGGCAGGCACCATTGGTTCCTACGGCTGCTGTCGCTGTTGACACCATACCACTCCCTATCATCCAATCACAACCGGTGGTCGTAGATGGTGGCAACGGCCGATGCTCCAACACCCCAGTGGTCGTATTCACCGTCACGTATTCGTTGCTGGTGCTAACGGTATCCGCTGGAAGTTGACGGATACGCACCTTCCCATTCAGCACATCCAAGCGTTCGGTGGGTTGCAGCCCTGCAGTGAAGTAATCTCCTATGCCGAAGTAGCCCTCATTTCCACTTACCGCAGGGATCAGTCGTGCGATCTCCAACCCGTTCACCGAGCCCGAGACCGAGGTGGTCGTGCGAGGTGAAGTAAAAACCATGCGCAGCGCATCCGGACCGATCTGGCCTCCACCGAAACCCTCCCGGTTGTCCGCCCAATTGATCACAGCATCGAGCCGATCGGTGGCTTCGCGCTTGAAGCCCACGTACATCCACTCGCTCGCTTCGGTCATACTTGTACCTGTACGCATCCAGGGTCTATAGCCCGCAACTTCGGTACCGCCGTTATCCAAGTGCAACAAGGTCAACGGCGGCGGATTCCCAGGTAATGAGTTGAAACCACCTACACCCAAATGCCCGGTAAGCGTTAATCCTGTGTACCCGTTCACCGTTTGGCTGGTCAGTGCTTGCGTGAGCCGCATACGTCGCAGTGAATTCGTGTACCACTCGATCGGCTGGTTGTCGTTCTGCATGATCCGCAACGGGAACGGCGAGGTGTTGTCGCAGCCGACGTAATCCAGAACCCCAGCATTGTTTGTGGGGTTCGATACTTGTGCCTGCCCAATGCTCGCCGCAGACAGTGCCATGGCCAGCATCAGCGGCCTGAAGTGCTTCAAGGTCTTCATGGTCTTTCAAGGTTTAGTGCACTGAAAGACCGGACTTGCGCTACTCGATCAACACGAACGTGAACGAACGATGACCCTCCGCTGACCGCATATTGAGCACGTAGTACCCGCGTGCCCAAGCCCCTACATCCAAGGTCCAACGCCCCTGCCCGACCGTACCGGACCATACCATTCGGCCTGTGGCATCATGGATGGTCCCTTCTGCATTGGCTCTTGAGCCCACTACGTCAAGGTGATCGACAGCCGGGTTGGGGAACAACAGCACTTCACTGTTCTCGAGGTCGCTAAGACCATTGACGCTGGGGCAACCTTCCAAGCCTTCCGACACGCACACGTTGTCGATCAGCGTGTACGCTATGGG
>DAOORM010000228.1:0-4072 GCA_035389265.1 Flavobacteriales bacterium
ACTTCGGCGTACGGGCAAACCTGCTCCACCACGAAGACGTCCACACGGGCCTTGTAGATGGCGTGGATCAGCGCAGGCGGCAGGTCTTGGAACGGATGGAATGACCAGTTGATCTCCATCATGCGACGGCTTGAAGGGTTCCATCGGCCACATACCAGATGGTTCCGGTCACCTGCGGATGGCCCATGGAGCGCAGGACTTCCAGGTACCCACGCAGTTGTTTTTCATGGCTGTTGGCCGGCCGACCTGTCTTGATCTCCAGCACATGTGTGCCATGTTCATCGCGCACGATACGATCGGGTATAAGGCTATGTCCGTCGCCTGTGATGATCACCGCTTCAGCACGCATGTCGGCATCTGGAGCGAACCACTTCCGCAAGGGCGCGGACACCAGCATCCGTCCCAAGCGTTCACGTAGATCATCCGCTTCTTCTGTCACTAGATCGCCACGCAGGACCGCCACTGCCAACGCACCATCGAGGTCCTCCAGCGTGCGCATGGATGCCAGCAGCTCGTGAACCGTGGTACCGTAGATACGTTCCTCCTGGGCTGCTTGCTCATCCGCACTTTCGGTGCGGATCTCCCATGGCACACCGACGCCAGGGGTAGCCACATCGCGTACGGGCTCGGTCCGCTGTTCTGGAACACGTTTGCGCACGGGAGCGGGTTCCACGTTGGTCGAGGCCAGCTCCGGGTGCGCCTGGACGAAGTCGATCAACCCTTTCGTGAGGTTGTCAGTCGCATGCGGGATGAACACATGCAACTGTTGCTCCGGTCGGGTGAAGGCCACGTACAACAAGTTGAGCGCATCGAGGTCGCGCATGGTCTGCTCCTCTACCAATTCAGGAAGTTCCATAGCGCGAAGCGCCTTGCTTTCGCGGACCAGTGCACTATCGAGTTCGGGGATGGCCGCACCTGGCTCCACCCAGAAGAGCTCGCCATGGTTCTTGGTACTGACCATACGCGCATCGGGGATGATCACCACGGGGAACTGCAGCCCTTTCGATTTGTGCACGGTCATCACCTGCACGGCATCACTGCCTTCAGGCGCGGCGTTGCTGCGTTCACCGCCAGATCGTTCCCAATGCTCGAGGAAACCTCCGATGTCCTGGGCATGGTCCGTGCTCCAGGCATGGACCTCATCGAGGAAGGTGAGAAGAGCGGCATCCTCGGCAGGTTGCAAGTCCGCAGCACGCGCGAGTTCCTCCACCAATGTGGCCAAGGTGGTCCGCAAGCGCGGGTTCCCATGTCGCTCCAGCCATGCACGCACCGCCGCTTTCGGGTCTGGCGCTCCATTGGCGCCTAACGGGATCTCCATGCGGACTGAAGTCGACGACTCCGTCTCAGCCGCCGTGATCAGTGCGAGCCCTTGCGCCACGCGAGCCGCGGAAACGTCGTCGCCGTGTAGGACGAAGCGCAGGCATTCGATCAGCAATTGAACGGCAGGGTCGGCCGCCAGTTGCAACCCATCCGGCGAGACCACGGCATGGCCATGCGCAAGCAGGTGTTCAGCCACCGAGCGACCCACCCGTTTCGAGCGCACGAGCACGGCCACTTCACCGGGTAGAAAGCCTTGTTCCAGCGCTGAGCGGAGGCTGTTCAACGCATGTTCGGCGATGGCTTCGATCAGGTCGGTCCCGCGCAACCCGGGATCCGCAAGGGCCATGCGTACGCATCCTTGGTCGGTGCGCCACGCTTCTTGTGCCTGCTCGTGATACACCTTGCGCAGCTCCGGGGCGAGCGTGTTGGGCAGTGTCTCGAAGAGCGCGTTGTTGAAGGCGATGATGCGTTGCGCGGAACGTCGGTTGTGGACCAGTGGCTCTCCTTTCTGGTAGGTCCGGCGCAGGGTGGCTTCCCGCTGCACCTGCGCTTCGTCCGTCCTATCCAGCGCGAAGAGGCGCGGAAGTTCCACGAAGAGCCGCACTTCGCCATTGCGCCAGCGGTAGATCGCCTGTTTCGCATCCCCCACGAGCAGTACGCTGCCACCACCGGAGAGGGCATGGTCCAACAACGGGAGCAGCGCGTTCCACTGGAGCAGGGAGGTGTCCTGGAACTCGTCGATCAGGAAGTGGCGGTACCGCTCGCCGAGGCGTTCGTAGATGAAGGGCACCGGCTCATCCTTCACCACCTCGGAAACACGTCGGGTCAGGTCGCTGAAGAAGGCCACGCCATCGGCATGTTTCAACTCCTCGAGGGCGCTATCGATCTCGTGCAAGGCGAACGACGGAAGCAGCTCACGCGAAACGGCGCGTTGGATCACGTACGGCGCGAACCCTTCCTCCCGCAAGCGCTCCCCTTCGTGGAACAGTCGTGTGACGGGTTCGGCGATGGTGTTCAAGGCGGCGATGGCCCAAGGTTCAGCCTTACCCGAATGCCATTTGCCGCTTTCGAGGGGGCTCAAGGTGTGCGCTCCGGGAGGATCCCATTGGTCGGTGAAGAGGCTGAGCTTGCGGAAGTAGCTGAGGATGGCCCCTTTGTAGGCGATGTCCGCGGGAGTGAGGCGTGCACGGTCAAAAAGCTCTACGCCTTGCAGGCCGATGGCATTCACTTGCCGCCGGAAACGTGCGGTCTCCACGTTGAGCCGTTCCATCAACGCGGTCAAGTCCTCCATGGACCGTTCGCGCAGCGCGTTGAGGGGTACGATGGATCGTTCGTTCAGCAATTCTCGGCTCAGATCCAGGAGTGGTTTGATCGGCTCCCACGGACGCTCTTCGTGCAAGAGTTGAAGGCAGGTGCGCGTGAGGAGGTCCGTGGTCCGCGCATCGCTTCCGGCGCGGTCGATCACGGCGTTCACCGCTTCTTCCCGATAATAGTCCTGCTCGGTCGTCATCCGCAGGTCCTGGTCCAACCGCAGGTCGCGGGCGAAGGGTTTCACCACCCGCCGGGTGAACGCATCGATGGTGCTGATCGCCACATCGCTCCAATGGTGCAGCATGTGGCCCAGGACCACGTCGGCACGGCGCGCAAGCTCGGTGGTGTCGATGCCGGCCTCTTGTTGCAAGTGTTCGGCCACATCGGCCAGCGGTCCAGTATAGGGGCCACCTTTGGCGAGTCCTTCCAGGTAGCGGATCACGCGTTCCTTCATCTCGGCGGCCGCCTTGTTGGTGAAGGTGAGCGCCAACACGTGCCGGTAGGCTCCATGGTCGCTTTTGCCCAGGCAATGGCCCAGGTAGTGTTTCACCAGCGCATGGGTCTTGCCGGCTCCGGCCGAGCTATGGAGGACATGGAACATGGGCGGTGGCCAAGTTAGCCTTGCTGGAACGGTTGATCATGAAGTGACTTTCAGCACCCCCGCCCTGGACCTGAGGCCCTAATTTTGCGGGGATGGGCCACAAGGCCTGATCGAACAGCCCTCATGCGCCAGAGATGCTTGTTGAAGCCAACATTGCTTGCGGTTTCGTTGACCGTTGGACTGGTGGCCTGCCGACCGGATGATGAGGTGGAACCCACGCCCACCCCGGTGCCCAGCACGACCGGCACATTGAAGTTGGTGATCAGACCTACGTGGAACGGAGTGCCTTTCGAGATGAATGCCGTGTACGAGAACGTAAGCGGCTACCGGGTGAAGGTCGAAGGGGTCAAGTTCTACATGGGTGACATCCGGTTGGTGAACGGCGGTGGATCCACCACGGTGAAGGATGTGGAACTGTTCGATCTCCGGCACAACGGCGATACGGTCACGTGGACGGGGATCGCACCGGGCGATTACTCCGGATTCAGCGCCGGTTTCGGCGTGCCACAAGCGCTGAACAACGCAGACCCGATCGTGTATCCGCCGGGTCATCCGCTGGATCTGGCTTGGGGCACGTATTGGTCGTGGGCGACGGCCTACCGCTTCTTGCAGTTCGATGGTCGCTACGACTTGGACGATGTCGGCACCGTTGATCAGCCGTTCTCCATGCACACAGGTCTGAACGTGTGTTACCAGGAGTTCGATCGGACCCTGCCGGGTGGGGTGGTGGTGAGCGCTGGTTCCACCACGACCATCGTATTGGGCATGGCCATCGATGAGTTCTTCTTCTCCGGTGCGGACACGGTGGACTTGGCGACCGAGAACCAGAGCCATGGTAGT
>DAOORM010000229.1:0-4041 GCA_035389265.1 Flavobacteriales bacterium
GCTGCCACACCTGGTCGCCATCGCGGTGCAGGTAGCCGGTGCGGTAGAGCGAGGCCGTCTCCTTCTCATCCTTCGCGCGCACCTTCAACACGCTGCGTAACCGATGCGGGTGGTAGCGTGTGTTCAGGAAGGCCTTGTGGAAGGTGGTATCCTCCATCACCTGCTGGATGAAGGCCTCCACATTGAATCCTTCCTTCTGCGCGGTGATCACCACCTCGTCCAACTCCACTTTGGTGGCAATGCGATCCACTTGGGCATAGGAGCCGAGCACCGCTGAGCAGGCGAACAGCACGATGACCCGGAGACCGTTCATGGTCAATGCCTGCGGGTGGGCCCCAAGCTGGAGTACAACTCGTACTTCCGTTTGATGTACACCAGGAACTCGTACTGCGTGAGCCCCTTGATCACCTCGTCCGGAACACTGCAGAACTCGATGAAGTCATCGAAAGCTTCGGGGTTCAGCTTGATGATGTCGTATTCCACGTATTTGTGCAGGAGCTCCTGTAGGATCGCGCGCTTGCGGTCCTCGTTCTCCAGCTCCGCCACCAGTCGCTTGCTGCGTTCGCGCCGGCTGAACTCCTGGTAGAGCGCCGTGATGGGACTTTCGAAAGCGTTCACGGTGGTGAGCTTGTAGTCCGAGGCCTTGTAACCCAGCTTGTCGATATCGGCCTGGATCTCCTTCAACGTGCGCTCAGGCAGGATCTCCACTTCGGCCAGTTGTACACGCAACGGCACCAAGCGGATCCTCACGTCGTAGATCGCGCGCTCCACACTATCGGCGAGGCACAGGATCCCAGTACGGTGCCCGATGGACCCGATCATGAGGGTATCGGTGCGCAAGGCCTGCACGGTGAAGGTGCCATCGGCATTCCCGAAGGTCCCCGAGCGCGTGCGCCGGTTCACGATCATCAGGTCGTAATACGTGTGTTCATCCGTGTTCGTGATCACCCTACCGTGGATGGTGACCAGTTCCTGCGCACTGGTCAACAAGGGCCCGATGGCCAGCAGGATGAGAAGGAGGCTACTTCGCACGGAACAAAGGTATCGGCACCCGGGGCAAACGCCGTTCCGATCTCAGCGCGGGACCGCCTGGACCAACTCGAACAACACTGGCTGCAGGATATCCGCCATGCGCCGTTGCCCAGCTTCATCCGGATGGATGTTGTCCCGCAACTCCTCCACCCGCGCTCCATGGTCCAGATCGCGGATCGATCGGATCCCGTTCTGTGCTGCGAAATGCAGGATCTCCTGGCCTTGTGCATTGTACCGACCTGCATTTATCTCCGAACGTTCGGCATGCAGGTAAAGGATGAAGGGTATCCCACGCTCTTCGGCGTATCGCTTCAAGGCCATGAAACCGGTGTTGAACCCTTCTTCGCCCTTATCGATCCCCAACTCCTCGTTCGTGGTGGTCTTGGGCTTCATCAGCTTGGGTAGTAGATACCGATCGATCAATTCGTGCAGCGCGCTTCCATACTGCTGGGCAGGGAAGTGTTTGCGCACCCCGACCACTTGCTTGAAGCTCATGTTGTCGTGCGCATCGTGCGAACTCACCACGAGCAACAGGGCACGGCTGCGTGGCAGGGCGGTCTTGGCCAGATAGGCCGCGCAATTATCAGGGCCCCAGCTACCGGCCCCGATGTTGAGCACCTGCACCTTGCGCCCCATAGCATCGGTCAAACGCCGCGAGAGGATCGTGGTGGCCAGCGAGTCGTTGTCGGTCAGGCTACCACCATTGATGACCGAATCGCCACAACCCAACACTACGATTGCCGCGCTGTCCGGCTCCTCCGAGCGCATGGAAAGGGAGTTGTACACGATGTGACGGCCGAAGCGATGCCGCTCCTGCAAGGGCTGGGCGATGTACTCATAAAGCGGATCAGCCTGCATCAGCACCGCATCGCAGAACCCGAAGCCTAGGCGAAGCACGACCTCGGCGGTCAACAGGACGGCGAACGCCAAAAGCGGCCATCGCCAACGCCTGAACCATGAAGGTCTACTCCCGTCCATCGCGGCCGAAGGTAGCCGACCGGGCGAAGTGAAAAGGCGAAGGGCCCCTCCACCGTCCGGCGGAAAGGCCCTTCATTCAAGGTCCTGTGCATCTGTAAGCCGGGTTCTGTTCCACGCCTCGCGACGTAGCCTCCACCATCTATCTAGTCCCGCCGTCACCAACGGGATCCATCGACCTACCCTCCGCGCTCCAACTTGCGTTGGAAGGACGGGCTTTCCTCGTTCCGACACTACGGAACGCACGGTATACATGGTCTTTCAGCGCGTGAGGTTTACCAAGCTGCCCTGTCGCCAGAAGCACTGGTGGGCTCTTACTTTGAGCGCCGAAGCGCCTATCCCGCGCGAAGGCGGGCCCACCTTTTCATCCTTACCCACCTTGCGGCAGGCGGTTTCCCTTTCTGCGGCACTTTCTGTGGACCATCCGTTCCCAAATGGCCCCCTTCCCGTTAGGAAGCACGCTGCCCTACACTGCCCGGACTTTCCTCCCTTCGCCTTGCGGCGAACAGCGGTGAAGCGATGCACAGGATATCAAAGAACTTGGTCGTTCACCGACCACGTTCGAACTCGATCAATGACGGAGTATCTCCACTTCCGTGGCGCCCGATCCGTAACGCGCCATGTTGGCATCGTGGAACCGCACACTGTCGTAATACTGAAGGATCCGGCGCACTTCTTCGCGAAGCACCCCTTCACCCACACCGTGGATCACGATCAGCTTGCGTTTGCCATCGCGGATCGCCGCCTCCAAGGCCCGCTCGAAATAGGCCAATTGGTACTTCAGCTTCTCTCCCTGGCTCAACCGGGTCTCATCCTCCACCAGTTCGTGCAGGTGTAGGTCCACTTCGGCCACGCTGTTGTCCTCCGGTCGTTTTGGGGTTTTACCAGGTCTGCTGTCTCCCTTGCGTCGTTGCCGCTTCTCCTCCATCACATCGTTCGCGGCTACCATACCGGCCTGATGATCGCTGATGCGGTAGGCCTGCTTCACATGCTCCGGATCGTAGGGAACCAGCTCCTTCCCGGAACGTACGAGTACGAAACCCTCGTCCGTGCGCACCTTCACCTTCCCCGGTGCGGGCACGTCGAGCACCACGCCGCCACCCACCTCGTCCACGAACGCGACGCGATCACCTTTCCGGAACACCCGCCCTGCCATGCCACAAAGGTACCGGTCTATCTTCACCGCCTCGCCTTCGCACCAGCTACGGCGAGCGAATATGGAAGAACGTGGGCCGTGGAAGACCGTCAGCACCGAAGAACGCTACAGCACACCCTGGATCGCCGTCACCCACCACGAGGTGATCGACCCCAGCGGTAGGCCGGGCATCTATGGGGTCATCCACTTCAAGAACCTCGCCGTGGGTATCGTGCCGCTCGATGCGGACCTCAACACCTGGATCGTGGGCCAGTACCGCTACCCACTTGGCGTTTACAGTTGGGAGATCCCCGAAGGCGGTGGACGACGAGACCTCCCACCTATCGAAAGTGCGAAGCGTGAATTGCGCGAGGAGGTCGGAATCGAGGCGGAACGGTGGACCGAGATCCTGCAGATGGACCTGAGCAATTCAGCCAGCGATGAAGTGGCCATCCTCTTCGTAGCGCAAGGTCTCACGTTCTACGAACCGGAACCCGACCACAACGAAGAACTCGCCGTGCGCAAGCTGCCCTTTGATGAGCTCTACGCCATGGTGCAACGCGGTGAGATCCGCGACAGCCTTACCGTGGCGGCGGTTCTGAAGGTGAAACTGATGCTGATGGAAGGTTCGCTGCCTCGTTAGAAGACCAGACCGTGGAAGAGTACCCGGCCATTGGAACGCAGTTCCATGCCCGGCAAGGGCACCTTGATCCCGTTCAGCACGAACAGTACGGTGCGTAGCAGCTTTGAACCGGTCTTGATCCGGGTAAGGTCGATATCCGGCGCGAAGTAGAACTGCCGGAACCGGCCATCGCCGGGCTCAGCGAATGCTGTCAGCATATTATCTCCGCCATAGCCGAACGCCAGGCTCAACCAAGGTGGAATGCGACTGGCCTTGC
>DAOORM010000230.1:0-4030 GCA_035389265.1 Flavobacteriales bacterium
CGGCTGGAGAACCCCAAGCTGGTGGGCAGGCCCGTGCTGATCGGCGCCGACAGCGACCGCGGCGTGGTGGCCAGTTGCAGCTACGAGGCACGTGCCTTCGGGGTGCGCAGCGCGATGCCGATGAAGATGGCCAAGCAGCTGTGCCCGGAGGCGATCATCCTGCGCGGCGATAGTGGCGCGTACCTGAAGAAGAGCGATGAGGTGACGGAGATCATCCGTGCGCAGGTGCCGCTGTTCGAGAAGAGCAGCGTGGACGAGTTCTACGTGGACCTGAGCGGAACCGACAAGTTCCACGGCAGCAGGAAGCTGGCGGTGGAGCTGCGGCAGAAGATCATCAAGGATAGCGGGCTGCCGAATTCGTTCGGACTGAGCATCAACAAGACCGTGAGCAAGGTGGCCACCGGCGAGGCCAAGAACGGCGTGGGCGAGTGGTACGTGGAGCGCGGCACGGAGAAACCCTTCCTGGCGCCGATGCCCATCGAACGGATCCCCGGTGTGGGCGAGAAGACCGCGCACCTGTTGCGCAGCATGGGCGTGGCAAAGATCCACACGCTGCAAGAGCTGCGCGTGGATCTGATGCAGCGGCTGCTGGGCGAGCATGGCCCCGTGCTGTGGCGCAAGGCGAACGGCATCGATGACAGTCCGGTGATCGCCTGGCACGAGCGCAAGAGCATCAGCACGGAGCGCACTTTCGAGCGCGATACCATCGATGTGGTGAAACTGAAGGGCATGCTCACCGCCATGGCCGAGAGCCTCGCCTTCCAATTGCGCAAGGGCGATAAGCTCACCAGCTGCATCGCGGTGAAGATCCGCTATGCCGATTTCAACACGCACACCAAACAAGTGCGCATCGGCTACACGGCCTGCGACCACATCATACTCCCAGCGGTACACGACCTGTTCCGCGCGCTGTACGACCGCCGGCAACGGATCCGATTGATCGGCGTGCGCTTCAGTCACTTGGTGGGCGGCGGGCACCAGATGGACGCCTTCACCGACACGCAGGAGGCCATGGACCTGTACCAGGCGATGGACAGGATCCGCAAGCGCTTCGGCGACCGCACCGTCATGCGCGCGGCAGGTATGGAGGCGAAGAGTATCGGGAGGATGGACAATCCCTTCGATGGGCAGGCGCCGGTGTTGTTGGCGAACCGCAGAACGTAGGGAAGACTCAAGTTACAAGTGTCAAGGCACAAGGCAACAAGGTTCACGATGCGCCAGACCTTGATCACTTGATACTTGTGCCTTGTGCCTTGTGTCTTGAGTCTTGTTCCGGGCGTGCCCCTCCCCCGGCTCACAGGCCGGGGCTCGGGTCGCGCTCTTCATTCCAAGTCCTCGCAGCCCTCGTTCCTCGGGCTGCTGTGGGCTTTCCACTACGATCGCTCACGCGGGTTCCCGGCCGTATCCCCTCACTCCTTCACCACCCGCACAGCCTTCCCTTCCACAGTGCGGAGGAAGTACGAACCTGCAGGAAGAGCGCTCAGATCGATGGTGTTGGTGCCGGGCACCAATCGTACCGTGCGCAGCACCTCGCCTGTTGCGGTATGTAGCGCAGCGGTAGTCCCGTTTCCTTCATGGTGCACCTGTACGATCGAACGAGCGGGTACGGGCCATGCATCCAACCCACCCAGCTTACTGACCGGAACGATCCCCGTGTTGATGCCTGACAGCTCAGCGAAAGCAGCGTACTGAGCACCGACCTCACCGATGGTATGCGGTCCGAAAGTGAAGGGACCGCGAACGTGCGCAGCGATGTGTACAGACCCAGGCTCCGCAGAAGCGGTGATGGTGCGTGCCTCGAACCATCCTGTGTTCACCTCACCGTCCGAGGACCAGAGCGCACTGCCATCCGTAGCGAATGCCACCACAGCGACGACATGGTCCGTGAGCACACTGCTGCCCGTAGTAACGCCGTTGCCCCAATCCGTTGTGCCGCGCGCGTCACCGATGAGGTACACGGTGCCATCGGGGTCCAGTGCGATGCAGGGGCCTTTGCTGCGGCTCAGATTGCCGGTTATTGGTGCCGGTGTTAGCGGCGCACTTTCCACCACCCAGATGAATTCCCCCATACTGTCCAAGCGCGTCAGGAAGACCTCTTCCGACCAGTTGGGGCCGTGTAATTCCAGGTCGCCCCATTGCGTGCCATCGAAGATCCCCCCTGCGAGGTAGGCATGGCCATCCGCGGTGGCGACGACCTGTGGCTCTTGGAACGTGATATCATCGGCGAACTCGGCGAAACCGGCCGTGCCATCGGGCTTGTAGCGCAGCACGAACATCGAGTACCCTGTTGTACCTTCATTGGTGAAGGCCTCCCCGCCGAACGCGAAGCCGACGTTCTCGCATCCGCCGCTCATGTACAGCCCGCCCCAGGGGTCGAAGCTGATCGTCCCCAGCGTCCGCACACCGTCCACGATGCGGGTCTCCATGTCCGCACCACTTTCATCCACACGCACCGCTTTGCCCACACCCCACTCGGAAACGGCATACCACAAGCGCCCCTGGGGATCCAGCGCCAGCGAGGGAATGCTCAAGGCTTGATCGTGAACGAAGGAGAGGTTCCGCGTCCATTCGATCAGGCCCGTGTTGAGGTCCACCGCCAACAGGAACAGGTTCTCGTTCCACATTCCCTGACCAGGCACACCACCCAGCACCGAACCATCGCACACCTGCATGGCACCCATGAAACTGCCGGCGAAGAACGCGCGGCCATCCGCCGATACAACGGCACTCTTCAGGCTCACCGAATCGCTCAGAGCGCAGGACCAGATCGGGAAGCCATCCAGATCCATTGCCTCCATGACGGCAGCGCCATAAAGCGTCTGGCCGTAAACGAAGTCGCCCGTGGTGTTGCGACCGACCACCAGACGCCCGGGGGCGGATGCCATCACCTCAGAGGGCATCGCGGGGTTCGAATCGAAATCGATGGAGGCGCTGGTGAGCCAATCGCACTGTTGTGCGTTGATCAACGAGGTGCTGGCAAGCAGGGAGAGCGTAAGCAGTTGGCGCATGGAAGAAGGATCGGCAATAAGACAACTGCAGCGGGCAACGCGTTGCCTGCCCCGACTTACTCCTTCACGAATCGGGAATACGTCGTGCCACTGCCGGTCCCGATCACCAACATCCACGTTCCGGGGGCCAGGTCGCCGACATCGATGGTATTCGAACCGGTGACCTTCACTTCGGCGCTGCGGCCAAGAACATCCATTGCAACAGCACGGAGGACAGGAATGTTCAAATTGGAGAGGCGGAGCACATCCCTTGTGGGGTTCGGAAATAGGAGTGGTTCCTGCTGTCCCGCTTCATCCATACCGACGTTCAGGACGACCAGCACGGTATCGCTGTTCCATTGGCAGCCCGAGGCATCGGTCACCACGGCGTGGTACTGGCCGGTCTGTTGCGCCACATGCGAGGCACTGTCGCCGCCAACGGACACGCTGCCATCGAAGACCCAGGCGTAACTCACGCCACCTTCCACCCAGAGCGAATCGTTCAGCACTTGTACAGCGTAGTCAGGATCGGTAAGTTCTTCCACGTACACCGTATCGACCCGTACCTGTCCGTTCGCGTCGGTCACTTCGACGATATGGATGTCAGCACATAGGTCTCCAATGATGGACCCACCGCCGCCCTGGCTCCAACTGTAGGTGAACGGTCCGGTGCCCTGGGTGAAAGCGACCGCCGTTCCGTTGCACGATCCGGGGCATACGTCCGTGGCGTACAGGCTCACATCGAAGGTGGTGTCCGTGGCAGAGACCATCATGGCATCGCCGTTCGATACATCATCGATGGTGGTGCTGCCATAGGTGACCAGGCCCCAGTAGTATCCGCCGAAGTACAATTGGTGAGGCTCCGCGGACTGCCGGTGGATGCAAAGGGGCACATCGCGTTGGTTGCCGCCGGCCCGCTGCGCCCAGACCACTTCACCATCGCCATCGATCTTCATGATCGCGATGTCCTCGCCACCGGCACTGGAAAGTGTGGTGCCGAAGAGATCGACGGCAGCGTTGAACTGCACGGCTACATAGGCATT
>DAOORM010000231.1:0-4024 GCA_035389265.1 Flavobacteriales bacterium
GGCTTCCTGCCAAGCGGCCACTCACGATCATCCTCACCAGTGGTGCTAGCTGCCCGGATACCTTATTGGACCGGGTGATGCTGAAGGTGCTCGGCTTTGTGGAGGGGGTAAAGGATCCGGTGGAGGTGGTGGAGGGCATTACAGCCTAGATCATATTGATGAAGCTCCTCTTCTGTTGGCGTTGCCGGATAGAGGTTCCAATGCTCGACGAGCAGGAGTTCGCTGCAGCGGAGCGTCTCTATCGCCAGATGTTCGAACTCTTGAAGTCCGGTCACACAAGAGACGTAAGCGCAGCTTCTCTGCTTGATTGGTACAAGGAACTTACCGGGTTCGACGAAACGGAACCCAACGCGATCATGCATCACCCGTCATCGCTCTATGGTCCACCTTGTGGTTCCTGCGGGAAGCCATACCGAACACCGAGTGCCATGCTTTGCGCTGCCTGTGGCACCAAGCGATACCGACATGACCAATAGTGCGGGGAAACCCCGCATCCTCTTCGTATGCACCGTCAACCGGATGCGCTCGGCCACGGCGCACAAGATCTACGAGAACGACGAGCGCTTCGAGGTGGACTCCGCCGGCACGGACCGAACGGCCAACGTGGTGCTGGAGGAATGGCACTTGGAATGGGCCGATGCCGTCGTGGTGATGGAAAAGCAGCACCGGAACAAGATCCGTGAGCGATTTCCGCACTGGTACGAGAAGAAGCCGATCGTATGCCTATACATCGAGGATATCTACGACTACATGCAACCGGAGCTGATCGTTCTACTGCGTGAGAAGTTCGAAGCGGTGTTAAGTCGCGGGTTGCTTCGTTGACCGGCCGTCGGTGCAAGCCAGGCAGCCATAGCGCTGTACGGTCTACTTTTGAATACCTGCCCATGAGAACGTCCGCAACACTCGTAGCGCTGTTTGTCTGTGCAGCGGCGCAGTCACAGACCACACCGAGCTCCCTGCGATCGGACATCACGGTAGAGCACTTTATGGACGTACGCCCCAGCGCCGTTCGGCTGGCCATGGATCCGATCAGCGAGCGCCTCCACTACCTGCGAACGACCGGCGAGGTGATGGTGGTGATCGACAATGGTTCCACCGCACCCTATGATTCCGTGTTGTTCTCCGGGGAGGATCACCTGCTCACCGATGCGTACGGCATGACCTTCCACGACAGTGACCTGTACGTGATCGGGAACCGGGTAACCGGGAATGTGACCGAGGGCATCCTTCACCGCGCCCATTTGCGACCCGATGGTTCTCGAGAGTGGACGGTCGCAGCGCGAACGAGCCAGTACGCGTGGGGCGGCAAAGCACATGCCTTCAACAATGTGGTGGTATCCCCCGACGGTACGCAACTCTTTTTGAACTGTGGCTCGCGCACCGATCATGGCGAAGTGCAGGATGTGGATGGCGCATTTCCCGACCTGCGCGAAGAGCCGATCACTGCCAAGATCCTCCGCATTCCGATCGATGCGAACGAACTTGTACTGCCCAATAATGAACTCGCACTTACTGCCTCTGCCCATGTTTTCGCTCATGGTGTGCGCAACACCTTCGACATGGCGTTCGATCCAGAAGGACGTTTGTTCGGTGTTGAGAATTCCGGCGACCACGATGATCCCGAAGAGATGAACTGGTTGCGCGAAGGCAGGCACTACGGCTTTCCTTGGACCGCCGGCGGGAACATGAACCCAACGCCGATGCCCGGCTACGACCCGACCGACGATCCCTTGCTGAATCCCGGCTATCCTTCAGCCGCCGCGGATTTCTATTATGATCCGACATTCCCCACATCCTCCTTCTTGTTCCACGAACCTATGCGCAACACCGGTCCGGATGCCGATCGGTTACGCGACCCGCTCACGGAAGGGATCCTTGATGCATCGGAAGAGGGCTTGGCCATGCGCACCTTCACCTGTCACCGCTCACCACTCGGTCTGGTGTTCGACACCGATAGCCTCTTGGCTTCGGACCTGCGCGGCGATGGCCTGGTGTTGAGCTTCACACCGGGTGGTGATACGCTTGGCTTCAGCCCGATCGCGCCTTGGGGCATCCCTGTGGTACCCGCTGACCCGAGCGGAGACCTGCTACACCTGACCCTATCGTACGACGAGGTCGAGGATAACTTCAGCACTGAGGTGACCCGTATCGTAGAAGGATTCTACCTTCCTGTGGACGCGGAACTGGTCGGTAATGTCCTCTATGTCGTGGAAAATTCCGGCGGCAACGAACGTGCGATCTGGAAAGTGTCGCTGCCACTAGCGAATGGGATCGACCTGTGGGCCGCCACGACCACTGAACTGTCCATCTGGCCTGTTCCGACCAACGACCACATCACGTGGAGAACCGGGAATGAACGACCTACCGCACTGGCGCTCCTCGACCTTCAAGGCCGGATCCTTCATTCGGAGCGACCATCAACAACGGGCGGCGAATTCGATGTGGCTGAATTGCCGAACGGGACGTACATCCTACGAGCTACGTTCGAGGGGTACAACGCTCATCAGCGATTCATCGTAGCAGACTGATCGATCATCGAACGCGGCGGAACCTGCCCACGACCAAGGTGCACGAGGCGTTCGAAATGACAGGGCGAATCCCTCACGCCTCCGCCACCACCCCGATCACTTTCACCACATGCCCCACGGCCAGGTCGAACTGTTCCGTGGAGGTGAGGTCGCTGTTGTCGATCACGAAGGCATCGGGGGCTTGGATCAACGGGTCGGCGGCGCGGGTGGTGTCGTCCAGATCGCGGCGCTCGAGGTTGTCCAGAACTTGTTGTAGCGTGACATCCGCCCCACGGCCTTTCAACTCGAGGTAACGGCGTTGGGCGCGCACTTCAGCGCTGGCGGTCATGAAGAACTTCACTTCGGCATCGGGGAACACCACGGTTCCGATGTCGCGGCCATCCATCACCACGCCGCCGCCATCGCCCATCTGCTGCTGGAGTTGAACGAGCTTGGCGCGCACTTCGGGCACAGGGCTCACCAAGGTGACGTTGTTGCTCACATCCATCTCGCGGATGCGGTGCTCCACGTTGCGACCATCGAGCATGGTGGCACTGCGCTGGTTGACGTCGTCGTGCTTGAAGGCGATGTGGATGTTCGGCAATACACGCAGGAGGTTCGGTGTGTCGAGCACATCGTGGTGGATGAGGCCGTTCTCCATGGCGTACAAGGCCACGGCCCGGTACATGGCACCGCTGTCGATATAGGTGTAGTGGAAGTGATGCGCCAGCTGTTTGGCCAAGGTGCTCTTGCCGCAGCTGCTGTAGCCGTCTATGGCGATGGTGATGCGCTTCACGGACCCCACTTGGTGCGGCCAAGGTAGGCAGGATGGGCGTGTGCGCGAGCGTACGTGAGAACGGCGGAACGCTAACCCTCGCTCTTCTTGAAGTCGGCGAAGCGCACTGCCAGCGAAATGGTGTTGCTGATACCCGCGAGGTGGATCTGCGAGTACCCGTAAGCGATGTGGAACTTGCTCACGCGCAGCCCTACGCCGAAGCTCAACCCAGCTGCTCCGGGCTTGTCCGGGATCACGAGTTCCTGCCTGCGGCGTGCGTTGTATGCTACGCGCAACATGAAACTCTTGGTGAGCAGGATCTCCGCACTGGGGACGAGATGCAGGATGGCTTTGTCCAAGGTGGTCACCTTGTCCTCCACCACTTCGCCCGTGGTGGGGTCGATGACCACGGTGGCATTCGGATCCACATAGGTGAGGTCCCACCGTTGCAGTTGTTCCATCATCAAGCCGAGGCGGAACGGGGCATGTTTGAACTTGTAGGTGACACCCAGCTGCACCTGCAAAGGCAGCTTCTCGCGCTCATCGGTGAACGTGGATAACTGTGCACCGAGGTTGCGGACCATACCCGAAATAGTGAGCCCGAGCTTCTTCTTGTGGAAGGTGCCACCCAGGTCCACGCCCCAGGCGGTGGAGCGATAGGTATCCAGGGCACTGTTGATGAACTTCACATTGGCACCCACGGAGAACAGGCTGTCGATGGGATATCCCGCACCGACCTGGA
>DAOORM010000232.1:0-4024 GCA_035389265.1 Flavobacteriales bacterium
CCGCTACCGCGACCTGCAGCATGTGGTCCCGTTCGCCATCCAGATCGGGCTCTTCATCACACCCGTGGCCTACACGGCGAGCACCGTTACCGAGCGGTTACCCGAATGGCTCAAAGCGGTCTACTTCCTCAACCCGATGGCCGGCTTGATCGAAGGATACCGCTGGTGCCTCATCGGTGTCGGTGATCCGGGCGGTTGGTGCTGGCTTTCCTTCGCGTCCTCCCTCGTTCTCCTGCTTACGTCGTTCATCTACTTCCGCAGCATGGAACGTGTTGTGGCTGACCTGATCTGATCGGCCATGGCACGTCGGATGATCACGGTCCAAGGCATCGGCAAGCAATACCGGCTTGGCGGAGTCCGTGGGATCGATCCGCGGGATAGCCTGAAAAGCAACATCCAGGCGATCCTGAAGGGTCGCGGCAAACCGTTCTGGGCGATCCGGAACATCGACCTCACCGTGGATGAGGGCGAAGTATTCGGTGTGATCGGAAGGAATGGAGCTGGAAAGAGTACGCTCCTAAAGGTCTTGTCGCGGATCACGGTGCCTACCGAAGGCCGCTTTACCATCGAGGGCAAGCTGAGTTCCTTGCTCGAGGTGGGTACAGGCTTCCACCCGGATCTTTCCGGTCGCGATAATGTCTACCTCAACGGCACCATCCTGGGTATGCGCCGCGCCGAGGTGAAGGCCAAGTTCGACGAGATCGTGGAGTTCAGCGGCGTGGCACCGTTCATCGATACACCTGTGAAACGGTACAGCAGCGGGCAGAAGGTGCGCCTGGCATTCGCGGTGGCCGCCCACCTTGAACCCGAAGTGCTCATCATCGACGAAGTGCTCGCCGTGGGGGACATGGAATTCCAGCGGAAATCCATGGGCAAGATGAAGGACGTGGCCTCCAATGGGCGTACCGTGATCTTCGTGAGCCACAACATGGGCGCGGTGAACAGCTTATGCCACCGTTGCATCCTGCTCGATCAAGGCGGTGTGGAGATGACCGGCCCCACCACGGAGGTCACCAAGCGTTACCTGGACCGTGGACTCACCGAAAGGGTCAGCAGGATCGATGTCTCCGAACATCCGCACCAGCGTGATGACCAAGCGAAGCTTCTCTACCTGCGGTGGGTGGATCAGGATCATGGCACCATCGATCAGGTCAGGGTCACTGAACGTTTCGGCTTGGAGATCGTGCATGAGGTCCGATCTTCCACCATCCGTCCACAGCCCGTGCTGTTGCTCTGCAATGAGAACGGCGATCAGATCCTTAGCTCCACCCCCGGATTGGACAGCACGATCCGATACGAGAAGGGGCAGCACATCACCACGGTTTGGATACCTGCCGATCTGTTGAACGTGGGCACCGTATACGCCACGGTGGAATTGGTCACCTGGCTGCCTTTCCAGCCCCATCAGCGCCTGGATAACATCATGTCCATGCCGGTCCTGGATGACATCGGATC
Organism: Flavobacteriales bacterium; assembly: GCA_035389265.1. Lineage (GTDB taxonomy): Bacteria > Bacteroidota > Bacteroidia > Flavobacteriales_F > PHOS-HE28 > PHOS-HE28. The sequence continues at coordinate 1,456 of DAOORM010000232.1, forward strand.
ACCCACCTTTCCGATCACCAATCAGCGGCTGGATGGTATCGTTCGTCCGCGCCTTGATTGGGAGGTTGGACGTTGATCACCCCGACATCCATGGTCGCAGCCGGGCAACCACACATCTTGATCCTCTGTCACTCGGAGTTGAAGGATGATGCGCGCTTGATGCGCCAGATAACAGCGCTGAGGGAGGTGGGCTTCGTTTCCACGGCGGCATTCTCGCCTTCGGGTCTGGAAACGGGCACGTTCCACAAGCTGGGTACGGACATGACGATCCTGGGTCTTCCTCCTTTGTTGCGGAAGTTGACCACCGCCTTTTGGGGAATGTGTGAACGCATTCTCCGGGGCACTGGTTCATACGAAGCACTTTACTGGAGCCCGGCACTGCGGCATGCGAAGCACAAGTTGCGTGGTTCGAAGGCCGACCTGATCGTTGCGAACGACATCAGCACGTTGCCCTTGGCTTTCGCCATAGCGGATCCGGTAACACCCGTGTTGTTCGATGCGCATGAGTATCATCCAGGACAGCACAAGGGGGATTCGCCCCGCGCTCGTCATGCGCTGCGCGCCAGTGAACAGTTCTGTCGCACCTATATGCCACGTGCAGCGCACTGCCTAACGGTGAGCGATGCCGTGGCAGATGCCTACTCAGAATTGGTGGGCATCCGCCCGACCGTTGTCACCAACGCGCCGCGGTATGAGGAGCTGTCGCCTTCGGGGCCCACCCCAGGTCGGATCAGGTTGGTCCATCATGGAGGCGTCTTTCCACAGCGAGGGGCGGTGGAGTTGCTCCACATGATGGATGCATTGGGTCCTGCGTATGAACTACACCTGTACCTGATGGGTCGAGGAGGAGCGGACCACGCGGCGTTCGAACGGATGGCTCGGGAGCGCAACAATGTGTTCATGCATGCACCAGTGGCTCCAGCAGATGTGCCGCGTACCATTGGGCAGTACGATATCGGCATCCATCGGCTTCCCCCGGGTATCCCGAACTACGAATACGCCTTGCCGAACAAGTTGTTCGACTACATCCAAGCACGACTGGCCTTGGTGGTATCGCCCAGCCGGTCCATGAGCGAGCTGGTCCGGCAATATCAACTCGGTGTGGTGGCTTCCGGGCATTTGGCGGAAGACCTTGCAACAGCGGTGCGATCACTCACACCTGAGCGCATCGCCGAGTTCAAGCGGAACGCCCACCAGCGTGCCTACGAGCTTTCTTCTGCCGGCAACATGGCCTTGTTGGAGCGGATCGCGCGACAGCTCATCCAGCGGTCCGTTTAGGGAAGTCACACCCGATACCGCTCAAGGAGCTTGAGCCTCCTTCGATCGGAAGTTATCGATCAGGCGCCAGCAGAACATGACACCGAGTGTTAATGCGAAGGGGAACTGATGAACCATGTAGCGCCATTCACACATGCGGAGTGCGATGGGATAGACCAAGGTCATGAAGACCACCACGAAAGGTAACCAGAGCTCCAAGGATGTTCTGGCTTTGCGCCAATTCCACACGGCCAGGATCACGGCGATACTCCCCACCGTGTAGGTGAAGATATAGAGCATGGATTGCATCGCCTTGAACGCCTTGAGCCACCAAGGCAGCGTACGGAAGGGGCGGAGGATGATGCCTTCCGTGCCGTGTTGCCACATCACGTTCTTCAACATCCGCAGTCTGCTCAGGACATGATAATTGAACGGGGCCTCACGCTGGTAGATCAAGGCATATCGGTCGAAGGCGGCATTGATGCGTGTTGTCTCGGCAATGGAATCCGCCGCGGACAGTCCTGGCACGGAAAGCCCTCTGACGGTCTCGCTAAGGATGATGAGGCTATCACGTGTGTAGCCCTCCACGATGGCGTGATCCGGTGGGGCTTTCGCCAGACGACCTTCATCGTCCAGGTCAGGACCACCTTTCCATACCCCATACCACCGCATATCCGAGCCGGGCGCCCACCAGATATAGTTGCCCCCATAGCATTGGATGAAGGCCATCGCATGTCCGCGGACCTCATCCACGAAATCGGAAGGCAGCAAGCCTTGGTTCGTCAGCGGACTGAAGGTGCCATTCGCCCTCCAGTTGCGCCATGTCCAAGCGATATCCGGCACGATGAAGGGAGCGGCGATACAGGCTGCCGCTACGAAAGGACGTGGCCAAGTGGCATATCGGGGTGCGAGGAAAAGCGTCACCGGCAACAACACGATGCTTACCGGTCGCAAGAAGATCAACCAGGCCAATGCGATGCCGGCAATGAGGAGGTCCGAGTGCCGCTTCCGGTCCAACGCGCGCTGGAGAAAGAAAGCACTGATGATCAACGTGGATACTGAGAAACTATCGGAAGAGATGGAAGCATCGTACCAATTAGCATAGGCGCTGATCAGGAAAATGAAGTAGACCGAGTAGGCTACCTTATCCGAACCGGAGATCCGATGGGCGATCGCGCCCAACAAGTACACACATAGACCCGCCAGTAGCCATTGGAGGATCACCATGATGTCGCGGCTGGTTCCGATGTCGAAGACCTGGCGAAGCAGCCAATACGGAGCGCCAACCCCGGGCATACGATACTCCGGGGTG
>DAOORM010000233.1:0-4017 GCA_035389265.1 Flavobacteriales bacterium
AGGTCTCATCCGGACTTCCATCGGCATTGAAACGATATACCGCGCCACGATAGTCATTGGGCCCAGTGGAAACGGATGACTGGCCGCAAGCCAACAGTTTCCCGTCCGGCAGCACAACCATGTCGGTAAGGCTCGAACGCTGCTCGAAAACGTGGCGTACCTTACCATTCGTCCCGAAAGTCGGATCCAATCCACCACAAGCCGTATCGGCACGCATGAGCGAGATGTAGTTGCAATTACAACCATTCTCGCTACCACCGCCAGCCAATAGGATCCTTCCATCGCCGAGCAGGTGATGACGGATCATCTCATCCGGTCCTGTTGAGATATCGGTATTCGTCACGCCATTTGTACCGAACACCGCTGCCGGAGACCAATTCGTCTGGGCCGCTGTGTACAGGGTCCAGAATGATGCGATGAAAATGAAGCTCGAACGAAGTGGCCGTCCAATGTCGTAGGCGAGGCTCATGGGAATGGAAGGATCTGGCAGGTTCAACTTATATGATCGGAAATGCCTTCTGCAAAGAAGTGGCATCCCGAGCGATCGAACAATACCGGGATCTCATTAGGAACTTTTGTTATGGAGCGATGAACTAATGATGCTCATAGGCACTCCCTCCTAGGTCATGTTCGACCTGGTCTGCTCGTGGATCAAGCCTCAACGGGTTCAAGCCCATGTGGAATGCCCCTCTACCGCCCAATGTTGATAGCTCGACGCTTGCTACCACCAAGGCGCTTGGTAGCTCCACCTAGCTTTGCTCCCCACCACAAGCAAGCAGCATGGCCAAGAAGAACACCGCGAAGAAGAGCAGCAAGTCCATCCTCACCAAGGACTCCATGGCGTTCATGGAGCGCTACCTGAACAACGCCTCGCCCACGGGTTTCGAGAGCGCGGGCCAGAAGATCTGGTTGGAGTACCTGAAGCCCTACGTGGACGACCATTTCGTGGATCCGTACGGCACCACAGTGGGAGTGATCAACCCCGACGCGAAGTACAAGGTGGTGATCGAGGCCCATGCCGATGAGATCAGCTGGTTCGTGCACTACATCACCAAGGAAGGCTTCATTTACGTGCGCCGCAACGGGGGCAGCGACCACATCATCGCCCCGAGCAAACGGGTGAACATTTACACGGACAAAGGCATCGTGAAGGCCGTGTTCGGCTGGCCGGCGATCCACGTGCGCAACGGGAAGACCGAGGTGACCCCATCCCTCGACAACATCTTCTTGGATTGCGGCTGCAGCAGCAAAGAAGAAGTGGAGAAGCTTGGTGTACACGTGGGTTGTGTGATCACCTTCGAGGATGAGTTCATGATCCTGAACGAGCGCAACTTCACCGGTCGTGCTTTGGACAACCGCATGGGGGGCTTCATGATCGCAGAGGTGGCGCGCCTGCTGAAAGAAGGACGCACGAAATTGCCCTTCGGACTGTACATCACCAACAGCGTGCAGGAGGAAGTGGGCCTGCGCGGTGCGGAGATGATCGTGGAACGCATCAAGCCGGATCTGGCCATCGTGACCGACGTCACGCACGACACGCAGACGCCGATGATGAACAAAATCCAGAACGGCGATATCGCCTGCGGCAGCGGCCCCGTATTGAGCTACGCGCCGGCCGTACACAACAACCTGCTGAAGCACATCGTGAAGACCGCGCAGGACGAGAAGATCCCCTTCCAGCGCATGGCCGCGAGCCGCGCTACAGGCACGGATACGGACGCCTTCGCCTACGGTGCGGCCGGGGTTCCCTCGGCCTTGATCAGCCTGCCCTTGCGCTACATGCACACCACGGTGGAAACCGTACACCGCGACGATGTGGAGAACGTGATCCGCTTGATCCACGCCTCGGTGAAAGGCTTGAAGGCCGGTGCCGACATGCGCTACTTCAAGTAGCCATGAAGTGGGAACTGGACGATAACACGTCCGACGGGATCCGGTTCCTGTTGATCGGTGCGGGCAGCTTGTTGGTGCTGCGACTGTGCTACAGCGGCGTACTCATGCTATTGGATGGGCCCGATGGGGATGAATTGGGTGCGGCCATCACACAATTTCGCAGCGGCTACTGGATCAGCGCTTCCGATGTGTTGGTGACCGGACCGAGCAGCATCGGCACCCGCCTTTCACTGGCCTTCTCCGCTTCGGTGGTTCTCGCGTTGCTCGCTTCAGGCCTCGCGTACCAGCTTGCCATTCTATTGGGTAAAGAGCGCATCGATCGATGGTTGATGGTCCTTCGTACGACACTGATCACAGCCCTCGCTTGGTCACTTTTCGCCGCGTTGTCGCTCCCACCCACCACCGCCTCGTTGCAAGAACAAGGTATAGGCATCAATAGCCGTCCTTCTCTCTTCGGTGTGCTTAGTCTGCCGTGGCGCATGCACAAGGCAACCACACCTTGGTCGGCCGTTAAAGCCGTGGTAGTATCCTACACCGACGAAGGCCACACCGTGGAAGCGTTGACAGAAGATGGTGCGTTGATACTGTGCACGGGTGAACAGGCTGATGCGGAACGGCTAGCTGCGGCGATCAGGAAGCGATTCCTCTCGCCTTAGCGCAAGGCCCACTCCCCTAACTTGCAGCCATGCGCGTGCGATTCATCAAAGCAGCGGAAACCTACACCCTGCGGCTGAAGGTGCTCCGCCCAGGCGGGATCGAAGAGGACGTACACTTCGCGAACGATCGGCTGGAAGGCGCTTTCCATTTGGGCGTGGGCATCGGCACCCATACGATCAGCGTAGGCTCCTTCTACCCCGAGGCTCATCCCACCCTGAAGGGCTGGAAACAATACCGGTTGCGCGGCATGGCCAGCCATCCCGACTTCCAAGGGCAGGGCGCCGGTGGGCGGCTGCTGCGCTTTGCCTTTGAACACCTGCGCAGCCAGCACGCGGATCTGCTCTGGTGCAACGCGCGCGTGAAGGCGGTCGGGTTCTACGAGCGTGAAGGGTTGGTGAAGGAAGGTCCCGAGTTCGACATTCCTGGCATCGGAGGTCACTTCGTGATGTACAAGCGTTTCACCGCAGGCGGATAGCTTCGTCCCGTGCCTGTTGAACGGACCGACCGCATCGTACTGGCAGCACTGCTGCTGTTGAACCTCACCTTGAAGTGCAGTTGGTTGGGGGTGAACGTCCTGTTCAACGACGAGCCCTTCACCGCGTATTGGAGCCAACAGCCCTGGAGCGCTTTGTGGCCCATGCTGGCAGCGGAGAACAATCCCCCGCTGTACTTCCTGCTCATCAAGGAGTGGAGTTGGGTCACACCGTTCGAGGCTGCGTGGCTCCGTGTACCTGCTGCGGTGTTCAGCGCTTTGGTGGTGTGGCCGATGTACCTTCTGGCGCAACGGCTCAGCGGGCGGCGCAGCGCGATCCTCGCCACGCTCATATTCACCTTCACCAACTACCATTACGGATACGCCCATGAGGTTCGGGCCTATGCGTTGTTCACGCTTCTCACCGTCACCAGCCTGTGGTTGCTGGTGCGGGCCAAGGACCGAACTGCGAACGGATTACGCGCCATGTTCGGTCTTTCGGCCTTGAACACACTGCTGGTCTACACCCATTTCTTCGGCTGGCTTGTGGTAGGTCTCGAGATCCTACTGGTGGTCACCTTGCCCGAATTGCGGCACCTCCGTCGGAACTTCTCGTTGGGCGTGGGCATCACCCTGCTCTACTTCGCCCCCTATCTGCGGCTTTTCCTGGGTCGGATGGGCCAAAGCGTAGAGCAAGGCACGTGGTTGGAGCCACCGGTGGCGGAAGAACTGTACAACATGCTCTGGCGCTGGAGCAATCAACCGGCTTTGGTGGTGCTCTTCCTGACGGCACTCATCATCACCGGTCTCAAAGACCAGCTACGGTCGCTCTCCTTCCGGTTCGCGCTGATCTGGGCGCTGGTGCCGCTCTTCGGCATGTTCATGGTCTCGTTCGTGGTCCCGATGTTCCTGGACCGCTATCTGGTCTTTGCCGCACCGGGGTTCGCCTTGGCGGTGGCCATTTCGGTGGACACACTGCTACCCAAGCGTCGGAT
>DAOORM010000234.1:0-4017 GCA_035389265.1 Flavobacteriales bacterium
TATATTTGCGACCCTTCAAGGAGTCCGGGGAGTCTTTTGCTCCCATCTGGCTGCCGGAAGTTCGGTCAAACAGGCACATGGCAGCACCCAAAGCCCAACAACGGGGCAATATCATCGATGCCAAGGACCTCCGGTACTTCCTCCGGATAGCGTCCAAGAACTGGTACTTCGTGGTGATCGCTCTGCTGCTTTCGGCGGTCCTGTCCTACCTGTACAGCTACAAACTGCCTGATATCCACGGCGCTACCACGCAGATCCTGCTGAAAGACCAGGAGGTCTACGACTACCAGAGCCAAGTCTATAAGAGCCTCGGTTATGTCCAGTCCTACAGCGACATCGTCAACCAGAAAAGGGTCCTCACCTCCTATGATCTGATCGATGCGGCCTTGGAGAAGTTGGACTTCGACATCTCCTACTTCATCGTCGGTCGGTTCAAGACCACCCAGGTGTACGGGACCTTGCCCTTTACGATCGACATCGATGTGCTCGATCCGAAGTTGTATGAACGCCCCTTCGACTTGCGGATCCTGGATGGTTCGAAGTTCGAGCTGAGCTATGATAGGAATGGCAAGATCGAGAAGCGCGTGTTCCGTTTCGACGAGGATGCGCGTGATCCGGAGAACCAGTTCATCATCCGGATAGACCGGTCACCGTTGTTCGGTGATTCGGGCCTGGAACGGGCGAAGGGTACCGACTACCAGTTCATCAAGCACGAGCGGTCCAATCTGGTGAAGAAGTACAAGGGCCGCATCGCCGTGGACAACCAGGAATTCACCACCATCCTGGATGTGACCGTGGAGGATGAGGTGGGTATCCGGGCCAAGATGTTCTTGGACACCCTCTCGCACCAATACATCCAGTACTCGCTCCAAAGCGAGTTCGACATCAACCAGAACACACTGGAGTACATCGACAAACAGTTGGGCGAGGTCACAGTGATCCTGGAACGTCACGAGGATGAACTGCAGACCTATAAGGAGAACAAGGACATCCTCAACCTTTCGCGCGAAGAGGGTTTGTATTTCAGCGAATTGGTGAAGTACGATCAGTTGCGCAGGCAACAGGAGCTGGAAGTGCAATCCCTCGATGCCTTGGAGGAATATGTACGGAGCAATGGCAATGAGAAATTGCTTCCTCCGGCGATCTTCATCGCCGACGATGCTTTCCTGCGGCAGACCCTCGGCCAGCTGTACGAGATGCAGATGGAGCGGAACGAGGACATGTTCAACGCGACCAACGAGAACATGGCCGTCCAGCGGCTCGACTCCACCATCCAGCTGAACAAAGCCAACCTGCTCACCTACATCAAGAACGCTCGTCAGGCGATCCAAGGGCGCATCGGCGATATCCAGCAGCAGGCCAACGATTATGAGGGACTTATCCGCAAGCTGCCCAAGAGCCAGCGCGACATCCTCAACATCGAACGGCGCTTGCAAGTGAACGAGAAGATGTACCTCTTCTTGTTGGAGAAGCGTGCCAGCACGGTGATCGCGCGAGCAGGTATCGTACCGAAGACGAAGGTGATAGAAAGCGCGCGTGGGCTCGGCGTCGTGAGGCCTGATAAGATGAAGATCTTCTACACCTTCATGTTGGGTGGTGGTGTGCTGGCCATCTTGGTCGTCTTCATCCGTGTGCTGTTCTACGACCGTATCGAGAACGCCGAACAGCTGAAGGAACTGACCACCTACCCGATCTTCGGGGAGATCATCAATAGCGAGAAGGCTGAAGAGAACTATGTGGTGGTGGACAGTGATCCCAAGGCGGCCATCACCGAATCGTTCAGGACCGTCAGGACGAACCTGGAATACGTGCCCGTTGAAGGCGATCGGGGCAAGGTGGTGTTGGTGACCAGCTACCGCCCCAACGAAGGGAAGACGTTCTGCTCGGTGAACCTCACGGCGATCCTGGCGAAGGCGGGCAAGAAGGTACTGCTGCTCGAATTGGACCTGCACAAACCCAAAGTGGCTACTGGCCTCGGTATGTCCAGTACGGTAGGCCTGAGCACGGTGCTCATCGGCAAAGCCACTTGGCGGCAAGCGGTGATGCCCACCCAGTTCGAGAACTTCAACGTGATACTCGCCGGGCCCACACCACCGAACGCATCGGAGCTCATCCTGAGCAAACACCTGCAGCAACTGTTCGAAGAGGCATCACACGAGTACGACTACGTGATCGTGGATACACCACCGGTAGGCCTCATCACAGATGCATTGCTGATGGTGCGCCACGCCGATGCAACGCTGTTCGTGGTGAACACGCGTTTCGCTAGCAAGGACCACGTGAACAACGCGTTGGAAGTCCTTCAATCCAACACGGCAAAGAACCTCGGCTTCATCTTGAACGGTGTGCGGATCAAGAAGAGCAAGTACTACTACAACACGAACTACGGCTACGGCTACCGATACGCGTACGGCTACGGCACCGGCTACGGCTATGGCTACGGCTATGGTCGACGCAAAAGCTCGAAAGCCGCAGAGGGTGAGGCCAAGAAGCCCAACGTTCGCGACTGACCTCAACTACTGCCGGCCATGCCTCACACCCGAACCGAACACTGGGATGTCGTGGTGGAGGCCACTGAACCGTGGTGGCGCGTCGATCTACGTGAACTCTGGCGCTACCGCGACCTGATCGCACTTCTCATCCGCCGCGATCTGCTCGCGATCTACAAGCAGACCGTTCTGGGGCCGGTTTGGCAGATCCTTCAACCCCTGCTCACCGCGGTCGTCTTCGCGGTCGTTTTCGGGTTCGTGGGTCGCGTGCATGCTAGCGACGTTCCGCCGGTCCTGTTCTATCTCGCTGCGGTTATTCCTTGGATGTTCTTCGCGAACGTGATCAACAGGACTTCGCAGACCTTGGTCTGGAACGCCGCTTTGATGACCAAGGTCTACTTCCCCAGGGTGGTCGCGCCCATCGCCACCACATTATCCACCATGGTCGGTTTTCTTCTGCAAGTGGTGGTCTTCATCGTCATCGCCTTCATCCTTCACCTCAACGGGGCGTTCACGTGGGCCGGGCAGGATCATTTCCAATGGTTCCCGCTTCTCCTGTTGCTCATGACCCTTCTCGCCTTCGGCACAGGCATTCTCGTGGCTGGCCTCACAGCCCGCTACCGAGATCTGGGATTCCTGGTCGGTTTCTCGGTACAACTCCTCATGTACGCCTCCCCGGTAATCTTCCCGCTCAGCATGGTCCCCCCGGGTTCAACCTTGGATGTGCTCATCCGCTTGAACCCCATGACCGGTCCCATCGAAGGGTTCCGTGCTGTCCTGTTGGGATCATCCTTTGACCCAACCTTGCTGGTCCATTCAAGCTTTGTCACCGTTGGCGTACTCGTCATCGGCCTTGTGGTTTTCCAACGTGTGCAACGCTCCTTCGCGGATGTGATATGAGCAACCCGCGGAATGTCATCGAGGCTACGGACCTGAGCAAGCGCTATCGTTTGGGCGTCACCGACCACGCCCAGTTGGTGGATGGCTTCAAGGCGTTCTTCAAAGGTGGCGAAGGCCGCGGGGAGCTGGCGCCGGTGTCAGAAGGTCAGCGCAGTGGACGCGATTTCTGGGCCTTGCGCGGTGTTACCTTCTCGGTACAGGAGGGCGAAGTGGTGGGTGTCATCGGTCGGAACGGGGCAGGGAAGAGCACCTTGTTGAAGCTGCTCTCGCGTATCACCAAGCCGACCACGGGGCGCATCAGGATGCGGGGCCGATCGGCCAGCTTGTTGGAGGTGGGTACCGGTTTCCATCCGGAGCTCACCGGCGCGGAGAATATCCGCTTGAACGGTGCGATCATGGGCATGCGCCGCTCCGAGATAGCGGCCAAGTTCGACGAGATCATCGCCTTCTCGGGCATCGAACACCACATCGACACGCCGATCAAGCGCTACAGCACAGGCATGAAGGTGAGATTGGGTTTCGCTGTGGCGGCGCACCTTGATCCAGCACCTCGTCCACCACCAGGATCTCTGGATCAAGGTGCGCTACAGCACAGGCATGAAGGTGAGATTGGGTTTCGCTGTGGCGG
>DAOORM010000235.1:0-4014 GCA_035389265.1 Flavobacteriales bacterium
TGTGCGATCACCCAGTGAATAGGACACACTGGCGAACAGATCAGCATAGAATCCTCGAAGTCCACCTCGAACACCGGTACGGAAGCCGACGGGGAAAACCATGGGTGCATCCGCCATGAAGGAACGCAAGCCGACCTGAGGGCCCAGGTAGAAAGACCCCTGGTCATTGTCGGAGAGGTGGAAAGCAGAGCGGTAGTCCGCTTGTAAGAAGGGCTCGGCGTATTTCACTTGAAGACCCATGGATAACCGCTCGTTCATGTCATGATCAAAGCCCAACCCGTAGGCACCGAGCAATGAACCATCCACGAATTCATAATCCCAGAAGATGGCCCGCACGCCCCCCTGTGCGTTCATGGTAGAGGCGCACATCAACGCTGATGTGACCAAAGATGTGCCCAGGGCTCTCACCCCACGAAACAACACCATTCGATCCAGCTGACCAAATAGACCAACCCTTCTCCTACGGTGGCTTGACATGTACACGGGGCAACTCCACCCTCCGACCATGGCCCGCACCAGGAATGCTCCTCCGCTCGCTCTCCCGAAGTTGCCATTCCCTGATCCAAAGCCACCGCTCCAACTAATTCGTTCGTTATTCGACTATGTTATTAGTTATACTTGCGGTATGGAACGATTGACCAAGGCCGAAGAGCAGGTGATGCACGTGCTGTGGAAGCTAGGACCCGCCTTCGCGAAGGACGTGCTCGCTGCCATGCCCGCACCCAGACCAGCCATCACCACGGTGAGCACGATCATCCGGATCCTGGAGGAGAAAGGATTCGTAGCACACGAAGCCTTCGGACGCAGCCACCGATACCACGCAACGATCAGCAAAGAGGTCTATGGTGATCGGTCTGTCAAGAAACTGGTGAAGGACTATTTCGGTGGATCACCCAGTGCCTTGATCTCGGCTTTCATCGAACGCGAACAACTCGATGCATCGGACCTGGATGAAATGCTCAAGCTCATCAAGGATCACAAGAAGAAGCGCTGAACATGGACGCTATCACCTACTACATCAAAGTGAACATCGCGTTCGCGTTCCTCTTCGGCATCTACGCGATCACACTTCGCAAAGAGACCGGGTTCCATGGTCGAAGAGCCTGGTTGCTGGCCACACCATTCGCAGCCTTGGTCATTCCATTCTTTCACGCTTCTACTTCCGCCGTGCTCGGCCAGCTGGCTTTCGAGCTACCCGAGATCACGATCGAACCGGCGAGTGGACCTGCACCACGGACGAGCTGGACCGACCGCTTGATCCTCGTGCACTACTTGGTGACCGCATTCCTCTTGTTCGCGCTAGCCATCCGTGTGGTGCGCACCATGCGCGCATTCCGAAGAGGCACGGGTGAGGCGGGATCCTTCCTCGGACGTGTCCATGTCCCGATGGATCTACCACGCTCGGACCATGAAACCATCCTCGCGCATGAGCAGGTGCATGTGCGCGAAAGGCACTCCCTTGATGTGCTCTTGTATGAAGTGTTTTCGGCCTTCTGCTGGAGCATGCCGCTCTGGCGCATCGCCCTGCGCGAAGTCCGCCTGGTACACGAACACATCGCTGACCGTCAAGTACAGGATATGCATGCAGACTACCCCACGCTATTGCTCGCCCATGGCCTACGCACCTCCACCCGCACCATGCACCACTCATTTTCCAGCTCAACCCTAAAAACCCGGATCACCATGCTGTACAACAACCGCTCACCGCGCCATACGCGCACGAAATTGCTGCTCGCTGTGCCCGCCCTCCTGCTCTCTGCGGGACTTGTCTCCTGGCGGATAACCCCGACGACCGTCCCCACAGGTGAAGCCATCGTCTTCGCAGGATCCGATACGCCCGCTGAATTCCCCGGAGGAACTCCAGCCTTGATGAAACACCTTTCAACCGCTATCCGCTACCCGGAGAAAGCCGTCGCGGACGGTGTGGAAGGCACCGTGTACGTGGTCTTCAATGTACGGTCCAACGGAGCGGTGAGCGCCGTGCAACTGAAACGCGGCGTGCGTGCGGACCTCGATGCTGAAGCGATGCGCGTAGTCGCTGAACTGCCTGATTGGAAGCCCGCCACCTCCAACGGAAAAGCGGTGAACAGTGAAGTCATCCTACCGATCGCTTTCGCACTGACTTCAAAGTAGGCGAAGGTCTTAGCGACCTGGAACGGTTCCTCCCGGAATACCAAGGCCGGGCCTCCATGGAGGTCCGGCCTTGTTGCGTGATCCGTTGATCACTTCTTGCCCGTGAACGTGCCGATAGCCTTCTCCGCATCGTCCCGGCTGATGCCAAGGCGCTTCTGCAGCTTGCCGTACAACTCATCTTCTTTGCCCTCGGCATAGACCAGGTCATCGTCGGTGAGCTCGGCGTATTTCTGCTTCAGCTTGCCCTTGATCTCGTTCCAGTTGCCTTGGATCTTGTCCCCGACCTTCTCCGCCTTTTCCGACACCTCGCTTTTCATGTTCTCCATCTTCGTATTCATGATCTTGTCGTTTTAGTTCGCAGTTATTCCTTCATGCTCCATGCCGGATCAGGAGCCAGAGCGGAATGTTGATCATGTATCCCGGTGTCTGTGGAACTGATTGCCCGGCTCGCAGGCTGATCGTGGTGTGCGCGCCACGCAAAGTCATCCTCTGCTCCGGCGCACCTTCCTAAACGCTTCAGCTATCTTCACCGCATGCCCATCTGGATCGACCTCGCCGACCTGGTGATCACCAAAGAAGCCATTGCCACGAAGTACCCCGGAGGAACGGACCGGTTTCGAACCGACTTCGATCTCGATGCAGCCCGCCTGTCGGTTCAAGAGGATGGCGAACTCTTCTGCCTCGGCGCGATGGACCTGAGCCAACTCACGGACCAATTGAACGCACTACGCACGGCCGGACTCACCTACAACGAAAAGGACCCTACGAACGATGACATGGTGCTCGTCGCACGGTACGGCGGGCCGCTCAGCCGACCGTATTGGCTGCGCGCCAATGGGATCTACGTCTGGCATATGGACTGCGCACCGGACGTGCAGGACTACGTGAAGCGCATCGTTCGCCTAAGCGTGGATGAGTTCATCGCCAAACGCGAGCGCGGCGAAATACCGTTGAAGACGATCGTGACGGCGGGGACCTGACCGGTCATTTGCACCACGGTGACCACACCTGACGATCGTCACGACCGCTGAAGTGCTGCCGTCTACCTTCATCACATGGACGTTCCCGGATTTCGGCCACGCTTCAAGTTCGAGTCGCCCCTAACGGCAGCTGCGGTCACCAAGGCCATTCGCGAACGGATCTCTCGCGACAACCCGCGCGGCATTTGGATGAAAGACACGTATCAGCACCTCTTGCTGAACTTCCAGCGCAGTGGATCGGAAGCGTGGACCCCACAGATGGACCTCTCGTTCGAAGAGCTCCCGAACGGGAATACACTGGTGCGCTGCCTCATCGGACCGGTATCCACCATCTGGATGCTCTTCGCTGGAGGCTACCTGGCGCTCACTCTTTTGGGGCTCACCGGGATCACTCTTGGGATCGCGCAGCACATGCTTGGGCACACCCCGTGGGGCTACTACATGGTACCCTTCGTACTCGTGGGCCTCGGCGTACTGATCCATCTAGAACGCACTGGCCGCCAACGCGCTACATCGGACATGCACTACCTGAAGCGCTTCGTGGATGAGGCGCTCGGCTGCGACTGCCTGAAGCTGGCAGCCGAGCAGGGGATGTGATCGCTTCGCTGCTCCTATTCTAATGGACATGTGCTCGGCTTGTCACCTTTCGCCGACTTCTGCGACTATACACCTGGTGGAAACCAGGACCACCGTACATCACCGATGCGCATCCAATTCATCGCCCCGCTGCTCGCGGCTTGTTCCACCAGCCCGAGAACACAGCCAGCGGAACTCATGCGCAAGTTCCATCCTATCATGTCCTTCGCGGCAAGCGCCCCGGATATCGATCACATTCTCCTCACGCAACGAACCTGTGCCCTTTACGTGGCCTTACGATCACGCGCGTGGAACGAGCCCATCG
>DAOORM010000236.1:0-3974 GCA_035389265.1 Flavobacteriales bacterium
ACCCGCCAACCGGCCTTGGGCATCCATGGCCACCAAGCCGGTGGTGAACATCGAGAACCACGACACCATCGGCATGGTGGCCATGGATGCCCAAGGCCGGTTGGCGGGTAGCTGCACCACCAGCGGCATGGCCTTCAAGGTGCATGGCCGGGTAGGGGATAGTCCCATCATCGGTGCCGGGTTGTTTGTGGATGGCGAAGCCGGCGCCGCCTGTGCTACCGGTATGGGTGAACTGGTGATCCGAACGTCGGGCAGCCATACCGTGGTGGAACTGATGCGCCAGGGCATGGACCCCGAAGCTGCCTGCAAAGAAGCCGTACGCCGCATCATCAAGCAGAACCCTGACATGACCGACAAGCAGGTGGGCTTCCTGGCCATCCGCAAAGACGGTGCCTACGGCGGCTTCAGCGTGTACAGTGGGTTCGAATATGCCTTGAACACCCCGGACCGCACCGAGCTGGTGGAGACCGGCTTCGATCGTAAATGGGAATGAGGTCCTTTCGTTAGGGATCGCACTCAGCCATCGGACTCGTGGGATCCTAACCTTCGTGTATCTGCCTCGGCCTAAGCGCCTCGACCCCTTGGGGATCTTGCGCCGGTGGAATTCGATCATATCTTTGAGGTATGCGAACCAACCGGTTGTCCTCAGCCTTGGTCCTTTCGGCGCTCGTGGTGGCAGCGCCTTTGTCCGCCACCAACGGCCCCGCCGAACGCGGTAAAGCCGCTGTGGCCGTGGAATGCCATCGCAGCTCCGGGCTCATCAACGTGAGCATCACCAACTACCGGAAGATCGGCAACGTGCACATCGAAGTGCGCGATAGCAAAGGGGCTCTCGTCTACGTGGAGGATGGCAAAGCCATGACCGAGGAACTCGTACGCCGTTTCGACAAGGGCATGTTCCCGAAAGGGGCAGCCACCCTCACGGTGCAAGCACGTGATCTCGACATCACGCAGGCCTTCACCATCGAGTAAGCTTACCAACCTGCGGTCACCAAGCTGAGGATGGCCGGGTCTTCCGCCAAACTGCGGCTCTTATCCGCCTGTACCAATACCTTGCTCCGTTTGCCGGTCGCCTTGGCGGCTTCCACGATGGCGATCTCGCCCACCACGTTCGTGCTGCTCATGTTGCGCGAAAGCTCGTCGACCGTGACCACGTGGGAGTCAGACAGCGGCGTGGACCCATTCGCCCCGGAGGTCGTCACCTGTGGAGCTGTATACAGGAATGTGGCCGATCCTGTGTCGAAGGCAAGGTCCTCCACGGCCGAAGGCGCCGCGGCAGCATCACGAGCCTCCATGTCCAACACCGGCTCCGCCGCCACCAGACCGGCAGCGCGCTCCACTTCCAACATTTGGAGCTGTTCCACGGAAGAGTTCGCAGCTACGGCCTCCTTCACTTCCTCCGCAGGCTGTACGGTCGGTTGGTCTTCCAGCTTCACGCTGGGGGGTGGTGCAGGTGCACTTTCCTCCTGCTTCAGCTCGGCCACGGCGGCGTTGTCGCCCAAGCCATCGAATTGGCGTACGGCCACCACGCCGGCCACGATCAACAAGGCCAGTGACCCGAAGGCGAGCGCAGGCCGCCATAGCGGGTGCGCGGAGGCCTCCTTCGGGGCCAGCCAGAGCGAGATGCCGTTGAGCCAGATGCGCCATTGCGGCTGTTGATGCGCACGGAAAGTAGCGAGCACGTTGGTGCGCACACGGTCTTCGGGCTCGATGGTGCTGCGGTCGCGCTCATCGGGACGCACGTAGTGCAACAGCGCACGCATGCGCTCGTATTCGTCGCGGCCGCTCATGTGGCGCAGCACGAAGGCGCGCTCGTCTGGGAGCAGCTCGTCGAAACCCCGCTCCGAGAGCAGGCTCTCGATGTCCTCAGGGTCGTATCGTTCGTGCCGTTCCATGGGGTACCAGGGCATTGGGGTCGAATTCTTTCATGCGTTCGGCCAGTTTCTTCAAGGTGTAGAAGATGCGGCTCTTCACGGTGCCTTCGCTGCATCCGAAGGCGGTGGCGATCTCCTTGATCGGCATATCCTCGTGGAACCGCATCACGAAGGTGGCTTTGTGGTCGGGATCCAACTTGTCCAGTTCCTCGTCCAACCGGTCGCGGAAGTGTTCGCGGTCCACGCCGATGCCACCCACGGCCTCCACGCGATCCACGCCGTTCTTCAGGTGTACGGCCGCCTCGCGCACCACCACCTCGTGGCGGTAGGCGTTCTTGCACATGTTGTTCGCCACGCTGAAGAGCCAGGTCTGGAAGGGGCGCGAGGGGTCATAGCTCTGTGGCTTGGCGGCCAGTTTGGTGAAGAGGTCCTGCAGGAAATCCTGCGCCATCTCCCGGTCGCTCCAGAGCATGCGGTGGAAGTAGCTCAACAGGCGCCGGTGGTAGCGGTCGTACAGCGCGGCGAAGGCTTTCTCATCGCCCTTCACCACGAGCTCCATCAGGCGTTCATCGCCCAGCTTGCCGTATTCGGTGCCGAAGAGCCGCATGCGTCAGTGTTGAAGGATGCCGCTCTTGACCAGATTGCTCGTGGCGCCCAGGCTCTTGGCCATGGCCCGCAGTTCCAGTTCCAGGCGTGCTGCGCGGGCCTCGTCGCCGATGTTGCGATAGTGGGTGAGGAGGACCGCACCGGGCACCAGGTAGTTCTTCGATAGGGGACCCGCATCCAGCGGCTTGCGCATCCGGTCCCAGCGCGCCTCCAACAAGGGCATATTGTCCACCGGCGTACGGCTCCACCGCATGGCCAGGCCGGTCACGTAGAGCTGGTCCTTCAATGGTGCCATGGCCTGCTGGCCCAAGGCGAGCGAGAGGTACACCGGACGGGTGGTTGCTGCGGCCAGGCTGCCGATGAAACCCGCCTGCGTGGCCACGGCACCCTTGGCCTTGGTGCGTTCCCAGATGCGTGTGCGGTAGGCCGCATCGCCCAGCAGGCGCTCATCCACCACCAGCACATCCTTCTGTCGGCCATTGGCGAACTGCTCCACCCACAAGGGGAAGGCGTCCATGTCCCCCGCTGCGAAGAGCACCGCTTCCGGTTCCAGCGAGGCCAGGATGTCCTCCGCCACCTTGTACAAGGAGGGGGCTATCCGGCCCTTCGCCTTCATGTCCTTCGCACGAGCCGTGAGTTCGGCGGTGTTGTCCTTGCGTGCGGCGTTCACCAAGCGGGGAGCCAGCAACTCCTCGCGGTCGGCACCCTTTGCGGTGGCCAGCTCCAGTTCCTGGAAGGCCGATGGTGCTGGGAACTGGGCGTAGTAGTTGGCCATGTGGGCCTCGAAACTGTTCGGCGCCGTGCTGTTCAGGTCCATGGCCAGATCCACCAGGCGGGCGTGATCCACGCTGGGGATGGCACCGGCGTTGCGGGCCAGTGAGGCATTGCGTTCCCAGCGGAGCAGGTCGAGCTGCTGTTGTGCACCGGCGGCGGGTGGAGTGAAGGAGGGACTGGTATCCGCTTCTTCCTTCGCGGCCGCTGCGGGCACGTTCCAGCCGCCTTGGTAGGGTTCGGCCACCACCGCGCGCTGTTGCTGCTGGGGCTCGGCCTTCTCGGTACCCGCCTGGCCCAAGCCCAGTAGGGGGATCAGGCAAAATGGGAACAGGAGCGATCGGCGAAGGGCCATGGTGTTCGTGCTTCTTAGGTTCCTGTACACACCCATCGGGGAAAGGTTCGATCGTGCGGAGGTACCTTTGCAAAGATCACCATGTTGAGCGACGAAGCGAAGGATAAACTGCGGCAGACCTTGGAGAAGATCCAGGAGTGGCCCTCGGTGTACATGTACAAGTTCATCTTCGAACCCGACCAGCACCGGGTGGACAGCGTGGTGGCGCTCTTTCCGCCCGAGAGCGAGATACTGCGCAAGTACAGCAGCGGCGGCAAATACCTCAGCATCACCGTGAAGGAGGTGATGATGAGCGCCGACGATGTGGTGGACCGTTACGAGAAGGCTTCGGAGATCCCCGGCATCATCACCCTATGATCAGCGAGAAG
>DAOORM010000237.1:0-3949 GCA_035389265.1 Flavobacteriales bacterium
GGTGGAACTCGGGATGGACACGGTGTTATGCGAGGGCGAAATGCTCTTGGTGGACGCGGGCAACCCCGGATCCACCTATGCGTGGAGCAACGGCGCCACGACGCGTTCGATCCCGATCAGACAAGCCGGCACCTACACCGTTCAGGTGAGCAACGGGCTCTGCCAGCGCTCCGACGCGATCACTGTACAGTTCAACCCTTCGCCGGTGCAGATGGCCACGCGCCAGTTCCACACCTGCCTGGGTGAGGATGAGCAGTACGTGCGGATCGATGCGGGCAATCCCGGCTCACGCTACGATTGGAATACCGGCGAGCAGTCGCGCGTGATCCTTGCAGGAGCATATGGCTGGTATGTAGTGGAAGTGACCAACCAGTTCGATTGCGCGGCACGTGATTCCGCACAAGTGATCGAATACTGTCCTTCGGCGATCTTCATCCCGAACACGTTCACCCCGAACGGCGATGGCACCAACGACATCTTCATCCCGGTCGGCAAGAACATCGCCAGCATGCACCTTTGGGTCTTCGACCGGTGGGGCAACCTGATGTTCGAAAGCGACGACCCCACCATGGGCTGGGACGGCACCTACGGAGGGGCTGTCGTGAAGAATGATATGTACGTCTGGCGCCTGGCCTACAAGTTCCAGGACAAGGATGGCACGATCGGTATGGAGCAGGAACAGATGGGGCACATCCAGGTGATGCGCTGAGCAACAGCTTACGACCTCAACTCGAAGTCATCAGCCTCTAGGGCCACAGGGAACTTCGCGCGGAGATCCTCCAAAGCACCCCGATCGAAGCACACCGTTGCCGTGCCTTCCATCGCTGGTTCCACCTGACCGATCACCGCACCACGTGGATCGATCACGACGCTATCTCCCGTGTAGTGGATGCCTTTGCCATCCATGCCCACACGATTCACACCAGCCACATAACACTGGTTCTCAATGGCCCGTGCAAGGAGCAAGTGGCTCCATGGGAATCGCCGTGCTTCGGGCCAATTGGCCACGTAGAGCATCGCATCGTAGTCGCCACGGTTCCGTGCGAATACCGGGAAACGAAGGTCGAAGCAGATCTGCAGTAGGACCCGCCAACCGCGCCATTCCACCACCACACGCTCTGTTCCGGCACTGTAGTGATCGGTCTCTTTGGCGAAGCGGAAAAGATGGCGCTTGTCGTAGACCGTCACCTGGCCATCTGGCTTCACGAAAAGACCACGGTTGAAGCATTTCCCACCATCCGTGATGATCACGCTACCGTAGAGCGCCGCATCGAGTTGCTTCGCTTGCTCGCGCATCCACTGCACCGTTGGCCCGTTCATATCCTCCGCCAGTTCAGTACTCCGCATGCTGAAACCCGTGGTGAACATCTCCGGTAGCACGACCAGGTCCGTGGCACCAGTCAGCCCTGCCAACTTCTCGGTGAACATCCCACGGTTCACGTTCGCATCCTCCCAGTGGAGCATGCTTTGTAAGATGGTCACTCTCAGATCCTGCATAGCTTTTCGATGGCGGCATCCAAGGTAGCATCCTGCTTGGCGAAGCAGAAACGCAAGAGCCGCTGATCGGTCGGCGGCGCCTTGTAGAACGGCGACAAAGGGATCGTGGCCACCCCGAATTCCCGCGCCACCCGCCCAGCGAACGACAGATCATCCTCCTGGCTGATCGCGCTGTACTCCGCGGTCTGGAAGTAGGAACCTTCGCACGGCAGCAAACGGAAGCGCGACTTCTTCATACCCTCTGCGAAACGATCGCGCTTGGCTTGATAGAAGGCGGCCACCATCTCATAGTTCGATGGTTCTTGCATGTATGTCGCCAACGCGTGTTGCATCGGCGTGTTCACACTGAAGACGTTGAACTGATGCACCTTCCAGAACTCGGTCATCAACGCTTTCGGAGCCAGCGCATAGCCCATCTTCCAACCGGTGGTGTGGAAGACCTTGCCGAAACTGAAGATCACGAAGGCTCGATCCCGAAGCTCAGGATACTTGATCGCAGAAGCATGCGGCTCACCATCGAAGACCAAGTGCTCATACACCTCATCGCTCAACAGGATGATGTCCGTCCCGCGCAGCAACTCGGCGATGCACCGCATGTCCGCATCACGCAGGATGGTGCCCGCCGGATTGTGCGGCGTGTTGATCATCAGCATGCGGGTGCGCGGCGTGATGGCCGACCTCACTGCTCCCGCATCGAACTTCATGTCCGCACCCAAGCGCACGTGCACCGGCTTACCGCCGAACAGCTCCACCGTAGGCGCATAGCAGTCGTAAGCAGGATCGATGATGATCACTTCATCACCGGGATGTACGACCGCACCGATCGCCGTGAAGATGGCCTGGGTACCGCCGGACGTCACAGTGACTTCCGTATCCGGATCGTAATGGTAACCGTACAGCCGTTCCACTTTGTTGGCGATCGCCTCGCGCAGGGATGGTAGGCCGGGCATCGGTGCATATTGGTTATGACCGTTGCGCATAGCGGTGTTCACTAGGTCGCTCAGTTTTTCATCGATCGGGAAATCCGGAAAACCTTGACTGAGGTTGATGGCCCCGCACTCGGCCGCGAGCTTGCTCATCACGGAGAAGATGGTGGTGCCGACGTGGGGGAGCTTGCTTTTGATCAGCATACGCGACGAAACTACTCGAACCAGGGCGTAGCTTAGGACCAAGGATGAATGCGATGCCGAAATACACTCTGATTGCGGCCCTCTCATGCGTCATTAGCACCAAGGCATTGGCTCAGTCAACAGAGCCCTTGAAGTTTGACTCGGCCACCGTTCATGCCTTGTTCACGGCCTCGCTGAACGCAATGATCAAAGATCTCGACGCTGCCGGACGTGTGACCCTGATCCGAAGCACAGGATGGTCTGATAGCTCGCGTACCAAGACCGACAGGGGGATCTCCGATGATGCGATTGCCGAATGGCCTGAGCACTGGGTTTCGGTTCATCCTTCGGTCGCGCTTGGTGAGAGCGCTACGGGCGGACCAACAATCTACCTGTCCTATCCGACGTACCTGTCGCACAACGAATGCCGGATGGGCTTCAGTCTATCATCGGACCCGTACAGCACCTTTGGCGGTTTGTGCACGCTTCAGAAGCGTGGTAAGCGTTGGCGGGTAAAAGACCATAGAGTTACCACAATTGGTTGTGGTGGTTGGTAACCCGTGCCTTGGGCTTTCTAGTGCCATCACTCCTTCGTCACCGTCGCTGCGAGATAGTCGCGGTGCAACCGGGCGATGTGCTCCAAGCTGATCCCCTTGGGACACTCCACTTCACAAGCACCGGTGTTGCTGCAGTTGCCAAATCCCTCCTTGTCCATCTGCTCCACCATGGCCAGTGCGCGGCGCTTGCTCTCCGGCTTGCCTTGGGGCAACAATGAGAGCTGCGAAACTTTCGCCGCTGTGAACAACATCGCGGAACCGTTCGGGCAGGTGGCCACGCAGGCCCCGCATCCGATGCAGGTGGCCGCGTCGAAGGCCTTGTCGGCGTCGTCCTTCGGAATGGGAACCGCGTTGCCATCGACGAGGTTGCCGCTGGTGTTCACGCTCACGAAACCACCGGCCGCCTGGATGCGATCGAAGGCACCACGGTTGGTGGCGAGGTCCTTGATCACCGGGAAGGCCGCACTGCGCCAAGGCTCCACGTGGATCGTGTCGCCATCCTTGAACCGACGCATGTGCAATTGGCAGGTGGTGATGCCACGCGCGGGGCCGTGCGCCTCACCGTTGATGAAGAGGCTGCAGCTGCCGCAGATGCCCTCACGGCAGTCATGGTCGAACGCGATGGGGTCGTCGCCTTTGCGGACGAGGTCGTCGTTCAACACATCCAGCATCTCCAGGAACGACATATCCTCCGACACATCCTTCACCGGATAGTCCACCATTTTCCCTTTGTCGTTGGGGCCGTTCTGGCGCCAGATCTTCAGGTTCAGCTTCATGTTGCCCATC
>DAOORM010000238.1:0-3949 GCA_035389265.1 Flavobacteriales bacterium
GCCCGCTGGACAAAGAGGAGGTGCGTATCGCAGTGAAGAAGGTGCCCGGTGGGAGAGCCAGCACACAACTGGTGGATAAGCTGAAGCCTGGAATGCGCATCGAGGTGATGACGCCCATGGGCAACTTCACCACCGCCTTGGACGGCTCCAAAGCCCGGCATTTCGTGGCATTCGCAGCGGGCAGTGGCATCACGCCCATTCTGAGCATCCTGAAGACCGTGCTCCGCACTGAAACTGGGAGCCGGTTCACGCTCTTCTATGGCAACACGGACCAGGACCGGATCATCTTCCGCACCCGTTTGGAGGAATTGAAGGGGCAGTTCGGTGACCGCTTGGCCGTTCATCACATCCTGTCCAAAGGCGTGGATGAGGACATGCTTTTCAACGGCCGCATCACCAAGGAGAAGGCCGTGCAGCTCCTCCAGCGCTTCGTGAGCGATCCGATGGACAAGGAGTTCTTCATTTGCGGTCCGGAGCAGATGATGGTGAACGTGAGCGAGGCCTTGGAGAACCAAGGGGTCAACAAGAAGCACATCCACATTGAGCTCTTCACTACGCCGGTAGCTACCGATGCAAAGAAGTCCCCTGCGGTCGAGGACAAGGGCGATTTCAACGGTGTGGCTGAAGTGAAGGTCATCATGGATGGCCGGGAGCACATGATCAAACTCGCCACGAACGGCGATTCGGTCCTGGATGCGGCCTTGGATGCTGGATTGGATGTGCCCTTCGCATGCAAAGGCGCGGTCTGCTGCACCTGCAAGGCCCGTGTGGTGGCTGGCAAAGTGGACATGGACATGAACTACGCGCTCACCGATGAGGAGGTGGCCGATGGATACGTCCTCACCTGTCAGACGCATCCGCGCAGTGCGAACGTGACGGTGGATTACGACCAACATTGAGCGTGGGCCCAACGTGTGCACCCCGAAACTGGTGAACGGAGAATAGACTGGAATTAAAAGATCAAGGCGGGCTTACGGGCCCGCCTTGCTGTTCTCTCCGCCTTGGTTCTGTTGTTTTGTAAGGCAGGGGAGAAGCTGATGTCACATCAGAAACTTGCTTGGGCGTAGCCCGATAGCTTCGATTGGATGTGGGTGAGGTAATGTTCGCTGTGGTAGAATCCGCCGAGTTCCTCACTGTAGCGGATGATCGCGGAGGGGAAATCGGTGTAGAAGGGGTCCACGTTGGGGGAGGCCGTCTGCTGGAGGCTCACCGTGCATTCGTAATCCGGGTATTTCACGAGGTCCTTGGGAAGTACCGTCTCAATGGCGATCAGCTTGTCCTGGAAACCTTCCTTGGTGATGTGTACCGCGTAGCTCGCATCGATGTCGAGCTCCAGTTCGAAGCGACCACGTTTGTCGCTCTCCAACTTGCCCAATTCCACATTGTCCTTGAACAGCGTGACCTGATAGCCGTCCAACCGTTTTCCCTCAGCGAGTACCTGGCCGTGTATGGGCAGGTACCAACCTTCCGCTTGGTCGCGGCGGTCAACAAGCTTGCCTTGTGCCAGAACACTTCCATGAACGACCATGGCCAAAAGAAGTGCGCTCAATGGGGAGGTTTTCATGCGCTGGGAGATTGCGTTGGCTTCGTTCTACGTCGGGGGGGCAGGAAAGGTTGCACTAGGCCACTTTGAAGAAGGGCACACGGTCCTGGTCCACTTCGGCGATGGGCAAGGCGACGTGGATGGTGGTCCCTTTGTCCAGAGCGCTTTCCGCCCAGACTTCACCCCCATGTTTCGCCACGATGCGCTGAACAATGGCGAGCCCTACCCCTGATCCTTCGAATTGTTCCGCTTTGTGCAGCCGTTTGAAGATGCCGAAGGCTTGTTCCTTATGCTGGGCGTCGAAGCCGACACCATTATCCCGAACGGTGATCAGGTCGCGACCATCGGTGCGCATGTGCTGGATGTGGATCTCGGGCATTTCCCGGTTGCGTGAGAACTTGAGCGCGTTGGAAAGCAGGTTCTGGAGCACCACTTTCAGCATCGGGGCATCCGAGAGCACCGTGGCTTCGGACTCGATCTCCAGATGGATCTGGTCCTTTCGCGAATCGGCCACCTGTTCTTCGACACACTGCTCCACCAGGCTCCGTAGGTTCACATCGCGCCGGTCGATCTCGCGTTTATTGGTCTGGGAGAAGCGCAGGAGGTCATCCACGAGTTCAAGCATACGTTGCGCACCATTGTTTATCCGGTCCGCGAATTCCTCAAGGTCCTCTGGGGCTTGATCCTTGGCAGCAGCGCGCAGGTGATCGCTTAGGGCCGCGATGTTCTTCAGTGGCGACCGCAGGTCATGGGCCACCGTATAGGAGAAGGAGCCGAGGTCTTCGAGCGCTTCGAGCAGTTGACCGGTGCGGGCAGCCACGCGCTTATCAAGTTCGGAGTTCAGTTTTTTGATCCGTTGCTCTTCCTGCTTGCGATCACTGATGTCCTTGATCACGGCTTGGAATGCATGGGTACCGTGAAGCTCCTTCCCGAGGTAGGTCGCGGTCATCAAACAATCGATCAGGTCACCATTGGCGTTCCTGAGGGTAAGTTCCACGTTGACGAACTCATTGCCCGTGCGTCGCCCCTTTAACGACCTCACCATGTCACCCGCATTCTCAAGGTGATCGGTGAAGCGCTGTTGGAGGACCTGTTCCACCGGCATACCCAGGAGTTTCCCACATGCAGCATTGGCTTGGAGGATGCCGCCACGATGATCCACCACCACGATCGGATCACCGGAGGTGTCGAAGATCTGCTGGTACTTATGGAGCAAGCGGTCCTTATCATCACGCAGGTTGTGGATCTCGTAGGCCTGTTTGATCTTCAGCGACAGGTCGTTCAAGTCCCACGGTTTCGTGCAATAGGCATAGATGCCGCCATCGTTCACCGCAGCGATCACCGCCTCCACATCGGAGAAGCCCGTAAGTAGCATGCGCATTGACCGGGGGTAGCGTTCGCGCGCGATGGCGAGGAACTCAGACCCGGTCATATCAGGCATGCGTTGATCGGAGATGATCACATGGACCTGTTCTCTTTCGAGCAATTCCAGGGCCTCCGCAGCGCTGTTGGCAAGGAGCACGTCCATTTCCCGGCGGAAGGTGGACCGGAAGGATTTCAGATTGTTCTCCTCGTCGTCCACGAAAAGTACGCGGATGGTCTTGTCGTTCATGCCCGTTGCTGTTGTGCCTTCGCGTGGCGGATAGGGAGTAGGATAGTGACGGTGGTACCCGCTCCTGGCAGGCTTTCCACGTGGATACGACCATGGTGGTCCTGGATGATACCGTACACGATGGCCAGTCCCAGTCCGGTGCCTTCGCCCACGGGTTTCGTGGTGAAGAACGGATCGAACATGCGCGCCTGAACGGCTTCCGACATGCCCACGCCATTGTCGGAGATGTCGATCTTGACGTGATCATCGGCACATGAAGTGGTCACCAGGATCTCACGGTCCGCGATATCCGTTCGCACCAAGGTGGCTTGGATCGCGTTGGTCAGCACGTTCATGAACACCTGGTTCACCTTGCCAGGGAAACATTCCACCAAGGGAATAGCTCCGAACGCGGTCTTGACGTTGACCTTGTCGCGCAGGTTAGGAGCGAGGAGCGCAAGGGTGTTCTGTAGACCATCATGCAGGTCCGCATCCTTCAGGTCATCTTCGTCCAGTCGCGAGAAATTCCGGAGACCACGCACGATCTCCGCGGTCCGCTTGGATCCCTCCGAGATGCTGCCGATGATGTCCTCCAGTTCTTCGATGGATTCGTCGATCCCGAGTTTCTTCTCGCGATCTTTGAGCTTCTTGAGACCTTCGGCGGCAGCCTGAGGCTCCAAGGCGCGGTATTCCTGCATCACCTCCACGATCTCGGAAATGTTCCGCTTCAGCGGCATGATGTTGCTGGTGATGAAGTTGATCGGGTTGTTGATCTCGTGCGCGATACCCGCGGTGAGCTGACCGAGCGAGGCCAT
>DAOORM010000239.1:0-3922 GCA_035389265.1 Flavobacteriales bacterium
CGCACAGCGCGCGCGATCACGGTGTCCATGGGCACACGGTCTTGAGCCGTGGCGCTTCCGCCGATGAAGAGCACCAGCACTGACGCCACGATGAGCGGAGCCTTCGTGCTTCCGCCTTCGTCATCGCTGCGCTTCATGCCCGCACCCATGAAGAGCAGATAAAGCACGGGGAGCACCATGAGCGTAAGAGCGGTGGCAGTGATGAGCCCGCCGATGACCACTGTGGCCAAGGGGCGTTGCACTTCCGCGCCCGCGTTGCCGCTGAGCGCCATGGGCAGGAAGCCAAGGGATGCCACAGCGGCCGTCATCAGGACCGGACGCAGGCGGATGCGTGTTCCTTTCAGCACGCGTTCCCTCAGGTCGGTGAGGCCTTCCTTCTCCAGCTCGTCGAAGGTGCCGATGAGCACGATGCCGTTGAGCACCGCCACGCCGAAGAGCGCGATGAAACCCACACCGGCGCTGATGCTGAAGGGCATGTCGCGCGCCATCAATGCAAGCACGCCGCCGATGGCGCTCATGGGGATCGCGGTGTAGATGAGCAGCGCGCGTTTCACGCTGTTGAAGGTGAAGAAGAGCAGCAGGAAGATGAGCGCGAGCGCGATGGGCACGGCCACCATCAGGCGCTTGCTAGCGGCTTGCAGGTTCTCGAACGTTCCGCCGAAGGTGTAGTAGTAAGCAGCGGGCATGCGTACCTCGGCGTCGATGCGGCCTTTCAGTTCCTCCACGAAGCTCTCCACGTCGCGGCCGCGGATGTTCACGCCCACGGCGATGCGCCGCTTGGCATCCTCGCGACTGATCTGCGCCGGACCGGGAACCAAGGACACGTCGGCCACCTGTTGCAAGCGGATCTGGCCGCCACCCGGCAGCGCCACGAAGAGCGCTCTTACATCCTCGATGCTCTGCCGTTGCTGTTGCGCAAGCCGGACGACCAGGTCGAATCGGCGCTCGTTCTCGTAGATGACGCCGGTGGCCTCGCCCGCGAAGGCGGTGCGCACGGTGCGGTTCAGCTCGCGGATGTTGAGGCCGTACTGTGCCACGCGCGCACGGTCGTAGGTGATGGTGATCTGCGGCAGGCCTGCCACCTTCTCCACCTGCGGTTCGCCCGCGCCCTGTACTTCGCCCACGATGCCCGCGATCTTCTCCGCGATCACCGCCAGCGTGTCCATGTTCTCACCGTAGATCTTCACGGCCACGTCCTGCCGTATGCCGGTCATCAGTTCGTTGAAACGCATCTGGATGGGTTGTGTGGCTTCGTAGAACACACCGGGGATCTGCTTCAGCGCTTTCAGCATGGTATCCTGCAAGGCCTCGCGGTCGTGCGCGGTGGTCCACTCGTCCTTGTCCTTCAGGATGATCATGAGGTCGGTGGCTTCCGGCGGCATGGGGTCGGTGGGGATCTCGGCGCTGCCGGTGCGGCCCACTACCTGTTCCACTTCGGGGAACTGCAGCAGGATCTTCTCCACCTTGGCGTTGTTGGCGATGCTCTGGCTGAGCGATGCGCCCTGCGGCAGGATGCTGTGGAATGCGAAGTCGCCCTCCTCCAGTGTGGGGATGAATTCACCGCCCATGCGCGCGAAAAGGAAGACCGAGCCCAGGAAGAGCACCACGGCCACGGCCATGGTCTTCACCCTGTTGCTCAACGCGAAGCCGATGATGGGGTCGTACCATTTCTGGAAACGGTCCATCATGCGATCGCTGAAGTTGGGTTTGTGCGCGGTGTTGCGCGGCAGGCAGAGCGCGCTCATCATGGGCACGTAGGTGAGCGAAAGCAGCAAGGCACCGAGGATGGCGAAGCTGACGGTGATGGCCATGGGGCGGAACATCTTGCCCTCGATGCCCACCAGCGTAAGGATGGGGATGTACACGATGAGGATGATGATCTCGCCGAAGGCGGCGCTGCTCCTGATCTTGCTGGCGCTCACGAACACCTCGCGGTCCATCTCCTCGCGCGAGAGCACGCGCCCCTTGAAGCGCGAGTGCAAATGGTGCAAGGTGGCTTCCACGATGATCACCGCGCCGTCCACGATCAGGCCGAAGTCGATGGCACCGAGCGACATCAGGTTGCCGCTGACGCCGAACGCGTTCATGAGGATGATCGCGAAGAGCATGCACAGCGGGATCACGCTGGCCACGATGAGGCCTGCACGCCAGTTGCCCAGGAAGAGCACCAGCACGAAGATCACGATCAACGCGCCCTCGATCAAGTTGGTCTTCACCGTATTGATGGCACGCTTCACCAGGGTGCTGCGCACGAGGTAGGGTTCGATCACCACGCCTGCCGGCAGGGCTTTCTGCACCGTGGGGATGCGTGCTTCAATGGCTTCCACCACGGCCGCACTGTTGCCGCCCTTCAACATCATCACGGTGCCGCCCACCACTTCGCCTTCGCCGTTGCGCGTCATGGCACCGTAGCGCGGCGCACTGCCGAAGCCCACGGTGGCCACATCGCCGATCAGCAGCGGCACACCGTTCTCCGGCGTTTTCACCACCACCTTGCGGATGTCGTCCAACGAGGTGAGCAGGCCCGCACCGCGGATCGAGTAGGAGTTCGGCCGCTTGTCGATGTACGCGCCGCCGGTGTTCTCGTTGTTGCTTTCCAGCGCGAGGAACACATCGGCGATGGTCACGTCCATGCTCTGCAAGCGCTTGGGATCCACCGCTACTTCGTACTGCTTCACTTCGCCGCCGAAACTGTTCACTTCCGCCACACCGGGCGTACCCAGCAGTTGCCGCGTTACGATCCAGTCCTGGATCTCGCGCAGCTCGGATGCGGTGAACTTCTTCGTTGTACTATCATCCGCATGCAGCACGTACTGGTAAACTTCGCCAAGCCCGGTGCTTACCGGAGCCAGCACAGGCGCGCCTACGCCAGCTGGGATCATATCGGTCGCAATGCCCAGGCGTTGATCCACTAACGTGCGCGCGAAATAGGTGTCCACGTCCTCATCGAACACGATGGTGACGATGCTCAGGCCGAAGCGGCTGATGGAGCGGATCTCCACCAGATCGGGCAAGCTGGCCATGGCCCGCTCGATGGGCGCCGTTACGAACTGCTCCACCTCCTGCGCGGCCAGCGTAGGGGTGGTGGTGATCACCTGCACCTGGTTGTTGGTGATGTCCGGCACCGCGTCGATCGGCAGCTGCGAGAGCGAATACGCCCCGTACAGCACCAGCACGAGCGTGAACAGCCCGATGATGGCCTTGTTGTGGATGGAAAACTTGATGACCTTGTCGATCATGGGGAATGACTTCGGGATGGAACGAATTGGAAAGCGCCCGCTAAAGCGGACAAGCACATGCCGGGCGGCATGGGCCGGTAGTGTCCACCCAAAGGCGGACTAACTCAAGCCTTGGGAGGGTTCCACACGTTGCCCGAGAAACCGCAAGGTGCAACGTTCAGCACATGTGGACCCACAGCAGTAGTGATGGGTGCAAGGGAGATCTGCAAGGGATCGTTCACCGCCGAAAGTGCCACCAAGCCACTACACGCGCAGAACTCGCCGTGGCAATCCTCGGCGAAAGGATCGTGATCGCCGTCGTCGCCGTGGTGCTCGCCGGTGTCCTCGTCGTGGTGACCCAGATCACTGTGATGCTCCACCCAATGCACCACGGTGGCTGGCACATGCGCCCACTCGTGCAGGTCCAATACGCTGAAGGCGTAGAGGGCGAGGGTGAGGGCGAATAGGGGTCGCATCGGGACAAAAGTAGGCTTTCAACGTTGTACGATAGCGCTTGGGTTATGCGTGAGCGGGCGAAGCGGCAGCCCGGCGCGGGCAGGGCCTTGCGGATGCGAGCAACGAGGAGGCGACGAAGGAGCCCCCGGAGTGCCGCAGCCGCTGGCCCTGACAAGTCCGGCTAAAGCGTAGAACGCGACCCGGCTGCATTTGAGCCGGGGCACGCCCAACCCTTCGACAAGCTCAGG
>DAOORM010000240.1:0-3902 GCA_035389265.1 Flavobacteriales bacterium
AGCTGATCGCTCGGTAGATCACTCACGACGCCTTGTTTGGTAAAATGGACCCGCGCATCGAGGTAGGCTCCGATCCCGGCCTCCATCAACCTGTCTAGCTTGAGGCGCGTGCCCTCATCCGGTTGGGCGGTGCGCTGCAACCGGAAGTTGGCGGCGGCGCCGGGCACGTCTTGCCAGACCGCTTGGAACAGGGGCAGCGGCGCATCGGGATCCTCGGAGCGACCTTCGACGATGACCTCCGCACCGGCGCTTTCACCGATGAGTTGCATGGCTACCTGCGCGGAGGATGCGGCACTGATACCGCATAGGGCCAGGACCAGTGTAAGGTGAGTGAATGGGGCCGTTGCCATTGCGGCAACGAAGCTACCGGGACGCGAAAGGCGAGTCCAGTATCCGACCGTGAAAGATCTCAACGATCCGGCCCACCGGCCGTGTGAACGGTCGTTGCGGTGCGCCGTTCGCGTGCCCAGCGTTCGGCCTCCTCACGCTGGTCGAAGATCCTGAAGGGGAATGATGGCCGTTCCACGTACTTGAACAGCTCGGCTTGAGCACGCCCGCCATCATCGGCCACCAACAGGGCCACCGGATGTCCTTGCGCACCGCAGACCCGGCGCAGCAACGCGCGGGCATTGTCCGCCACCAGCACATGGGCGGGATACTCCATGAGGACAGGTGTTGAGCCCGTGGTATCCAGGGCGGCCACCAACCGTATGAATTCCTTCATATGCTGAAGATCCACCTGTGCACCCCGTGCTAGGACCAAGCGCAGCACGCCCTCTTCGCGCCACAATTCGAACGGGTGCTCAAATACCGGGCGGTGGTGGTGTTGCATGCCGAAACTTAATTCCTTGACACGACATGAACGCTGCACGTTCCGAGATGTTCTCCACAGCGGTATCCACCATGTTCATCGCAGGACCTCCTGTACCGGATCCCCGGTGGCGGCATCGGGCAGGGCACAGCCCACGATCATGGCGATGGTGGGTGCGATATCGGTGATGGATGTCCGCCGCACCACCTCGCCCGGGCGGATACCGGCACCCATCATGAGCACGGGCACATGCGTGTCATAGGTCCAGGTGGAACTGTGATCCGTACCCCGCTGACCGGAGTTGGAATAGGACGCCAGATGCGACGGCCGAAGCACGTAGCAAACGTCGCCGCTGCGCAGGGGCATGAAGCCCCGTTGGATGTTCTTGCGGATGCCGCTGCCGAAGGTGTTCCTCGCTAGATCGGAGGCTGTGACAGCATCTGCGATCAGTGGATGGCCGAGCAGGATATCGGCCGCAGCACGCTGCACCTCGGCAACCACCAGCTTCTTGGCCGTGATGAGTGAATCGTTCAGGAAGATCTGCTCCTTGATCCGTTTTCGAACCCAGGTCCCACTACCGAACCGTTCACCCAGCTTCTGGTTCACCAGATCCACCACCTGCTGCACATCCACGTAACCGGCGCTGGCCTGCTGGTCGCGGAGGTAGCTCGGCACATCCACCACCGCGTGGTCGGCGGTGAGGAACACGGTGTGGTTGCCTTGGCCTACCTGTTCATCCAAGGCCACGAATAAGCGCTCCAACTCGCGGTCGAGCCGTAAGTACATGTCCTCCAACTCGAAGGACCGCGGTCCCACCTCGTGACCCAATTCATCCGGTGCGCTGTAGCTGATGGCGAGAAGATCGGTCACTTCATCCTGGCCCATCGCTTCACCCTTGATCGCGGCAAGCGCCATGTCGGTGGTGTATGTATTGCTGGCCGGGATGAAGCGCAACAGGACCGTGCTGCGTCCAGCCGCTTCGTACATCGCCTTCACGTCCATCGGCAAGGTGGCCTTCGCAGCGCCCGCCAACGGTTCTTCGTAGAGGTTGTCATCGGGCAAGGCCGTGTGATAGCTCTCCTTCGGCAACATCAGTTCCCAGCGCTCCTGCAGGTAACGCTTGGCCAGGCCTTGTGCATTGAAGTCCTTCACCCATTGCGGCACATCGTTCATGTACCAATTGCTGGTGCCGAAGTGGCCGTCAGTGCCTTCGAAGAACCAGTAGGCCGCATCACCGGTGCGTCCGATCGGAAGGATCGAGCCGCGGTCCTTCATGGCCACGCCGATGGTCTTGGAGCGACCTGCGCTGATGCGCTCGAACTCATCGGCCAACGTACCGCTCAAGAGGTTGAGCGGCGAGCGCTGTCCCTTGTATCCTGTCGCACCGACCCCGATGGCGGCATCGTCCTGCACGCAGTAATAACCCAAGTTCCGCTGGCGATCATACATGTCGTTGGCCACGATCCCGTGGTTCATGGGAGTTGTTCCCGTGTACACGCTGGCATGGCCGGGTGCGGTCTGTGTGGGCACATAGTCGAAATGAGCGTTCCGTTGGAAAGCACCTTCCTGCACGAGTCGCTTGAATCCGCCGGAACCGAAGTTGTCCCAGAACCGGTAGATGTAGTCCACGCGCATTTGATCCACGACGATGCCCACCACGAGCTTCGGGGGTCGTGTCCAGGCAGGATCCTTCTTGGGCCCTGTCTTTACGGGAAGCGTTGCCGCCTTCGTTGGTGGTGCCTGGGCTGGTACCGGCGGCGGTTGTGTGGCACGGGTGCGCTTGTCCACCTGCGCCACAGCAAGGCTTTGCATGAACAAGAGAAGAACGGGAAGCAGGATCGATCTCATGCCGAACGGGCGAAAAGGGTGAAGAGGAGGATGCCAGCGCCCACGCTGATCGCGATGTTGGCCACGGCGTGTCCGTAGAGTCCGTCGCGTAGGAGCAGGAAGTTCTCGTAGCTGAAGGTGCTCAGGGTGCTGAACCCGCCACAGAAGCCGATGGCCAACAAGGCACGCCAGTGCTCCTTGCCGGGCGCATGCACCTGATAGCGCAGGATCAGCCAGGCGAGGAAGGCCGTGGCGATGAGGTTCGCGGAGAGCGTGGCCCAGGGGAAACCATTCTTGAGACCGGCACGCAGGCAGAGCAACGAGATGGCATAACGCACCACGCTACCTGCGCCACCACCGAGGAAAACAGCGAGCCAGAGGTTCATGAGCGATTGGTAGTGGAGCGTCGCAAGACCTTGCGGTAAAGCACGGCGAAGGTCGTACCGATGCCAGCACCATAAAGTCCTCCGACCAGGACATCGCCAGGGTAATGCACGCCGAGGTACACCCGGCTATAGCTGATGAGCGCTGCCCAGACCAGCAAGGCCGGAATGGCCCAGCGCGGTGTACCACCGGTGACACCGATCATGAAGAGCGCGATGGCGAAGTGGTTGCTGGCGTGGGAGGAGACGAAACCGTAGAGACCACCACAGCCCTCCTTCACCAGATGTACCAGGCCAACCAGGGAGGGTTCGTGGCAGGGACGCAGGCGTTGTACGTTCTCCTTGAAGAGCAACACCGAACCCTTGTCGCTGCACAGCACCATGAGGCCGATGACCGGGACAGCCCACCACAGGCCGTTCCAGCCGAAGCGTCGTTGGATGAGGAACAGGAAGAACAGGTAGAGCGGGAACCAGGTGACCATTTCGCTCACCAGCAGCATGGGCTCATCGGCCCAGGTAGCATGCCAGCCATTGATCGCCAGGAAGGCCGAACGGTCCAGGGCTTCCAGGCTTTCCATGCGTTCCTATTCGACGTGATCGGCCGGGAAGGTGCCGTGCAGCTTCTTCCATAGCTTGTCCTTGAGCTCGTCCAAGCCGATGTTCGCCACACTGCTGATCATTACGTGATCCACCTGGCGTGGCAGTTCCTTCTTCAGCTGCTTCATCATCACCTCATCGAGCATGTCGCACTTGGTGATGGCGAGCAAACGGTCCTTGTCCAGCAGTTCCGGCGAGTACTGCTCCAGTTCGTTGAGGAGGACCTTGTAGTCCTTCTTCACATCGGTGCTATCGGCAGGGATCATGAACAACAACACGCTGTT
>DAOORM010000241.1:0-3899 GCA_035389265.1 Flavobacteriales bacterium
CACGTGGGCCGCAATCTGCTATCGGACAAGTTGGAGCGTGAGGTGGAGTACGAAGGGGAAGGGTACACCACACCGAGTTGCTATGGCACCGGCAGCGCAGTACCCTGGGAGTATGGCGGGTGGAACCTGGAGGCCATGGATGCGCACGGTGGCTGGGTGTTCAGTGCGCGCGAACTGGTGAAGCTGCTCGTGGCCGTGGACGGCTTCAGCACCAAGCCGGACATGCTCTCCAGCGCAAGCATCGCCACCATGACGGCCTCCAGTGGCACCAATGCGAACTATGCCTTGGGCTGGTCGGTGAACAGTGCGAACAACTGGTGGCACACGGGCGCCTTGGATGGCACCGCCTCCATGATCGTGCGTTCCTCCAATGGCTACACCTGGGCATTGCTGCTGAACAAGCGCTTGACCAACGCACAGGCCAACGCGTTCTGGGGCGCGGTGGATGGACTGGGGTGGAACTGCATCGCCGGCACATCGAGCTGGCCCACGCACGACCTCATGGCCATGCCCCTTGCCAATGCCACCGACCTCACCGCGTTGCCCTTGGGCGGCGGTGGGGTGCAGGTGCAATGCACGGCAGGCGATGGCGACGGCCGCCTGGTAGTGGTGCGGCCCGCAGGCACTCCCTTGGCCTTCCCGGTGGATGGGGTGGACTACCAGGCCAGTGCCACCTATGGGCTGGGCGACGACCTGGGCAACGGCACCTACGTGGTCTCCACCGGCACGGCCACGTCCATCACGGTGGATGGGTTCACCGGTCCTGGAAGCCAGGTGGTCAGCGTGTTCGAATACACCAAGAACGCGGCTACCGGCCAATACGCCCTGTACAAGCGTTGTGGGCGAAACGATGTGGAGGTGAACGGAAGCTCTGGTGTCGGTGTGGGCGAAACGGGTCCTGCGTCGGCAGACCTGTTGGTACTGCGCGGCACCGCGTTGGAATTGGTTTCCGCATCAGCCACCGCCAGGGTGGTGGAACTGGTGGACGGGCAAGGGAGGGTGGTGCTGTCGCGGACCATCGCTCCCGGGCGCCCCATCGACCTCAGTGGCCTGGCCGCCGGTGTCTACACCGCTCGATCGGTGGAGCGGGATGCCGTGCTGGCCGCCCAGCGCATCGCGCTCCGATAGGCGCTACGGCATCGGGGCCGTTGCATGGGGTCGTGTTCGGACCATGACGGCATGGTCCACCATGTTGCGCAGGGTCTCCAACGCGCATGTACCTTGGCGGGCATCGGGCACGTGCCTTTTCGCGAGGTGCCCACCATGCCCAGCGCACCATGAACGCACATCGCCCCATGCGCATCGCCCTTCTTGCTCTGTTCCTCGTTGCCACCACCGCCCGTGCGCAACGCTCCGCACATGCTCCCGCCCAGCGTGTGGGTAGCCCGCAGCCCTACACCATCGGCGTCATCGAAACGCTGCATTCCACCATCCTGGGCGAGGACCGTGTCCTGAACATCCACCTGCCGCCCGGTTACGCGGCCGATACCGTGGCGAACTACCCGGTCATCTTCCTGCTCGATGGCAGTGCCGAGGAGGATTTCGTGCACGTGGTGGGTGGGCTGCAGTTCGCCAGTTACCCGTGGATCCAATGGGTGCCACCCAGCATCGTGGTGGGTATCGCCAACGTGGACCGCAGACGCGACCTCACCTTTCCCACCACCATCGCGGCCGATAAGGAGAAGTACCCCACCACGGGCGGGTCGGTGGCCTTCCAGCAGTTCCTGGCCCACGAGCTCGTTCCTTTCATCACCAGCAACTACCGGGCTGGCGGGCCCCACACGCTCATCGGTCAAAGCCTGGGCGGCCTCCTGGCCACCGAGGTGCTGTTCCGCATGCCCTACCTCTTCCAGCACTACCTCATCGTCAGCCCCAGCTTGTGGTGGGACGGCGGCACGGTGTTCGACCTCCCGCACGATGCCTGGATGGCGCCGGACATCGGGGTGGCCAGTGTGTATGTAGCGGTCGGGCAGGAGGGGCCGGGCATGGTGAAACCCGCCAACCGCCTCGCCGCCATGCTCCGTAAGGAGAGCCAGGCCCGCATCGGCTATCGGCACTACACCGACCTGGACCACGCCAACATCCTGCACCGCGCGGTGATGGACTACTTCCAGTGGAGGAGTGGGAAGTAGGGGGCAGCGTGCCGACCTCCTTACCGCCCCTTGATCACCCGCAGGGTCTGCTGCACATCCGCACCGTTCAGTACCACCAGGTAGGCGCCATCCTCCACGTTCGTAAGGTCCAGTTCTACCGTGGAGCGCCCCGCAGGCCAGGTGCTGGTGTGTACCGTGCGACCCATGGCATCCAGCACCGTCACGCGCAGGGCGGTCCGTGGTGCTGGTCCGCGCACGGTGACCCGGTCGGCTGTGGGGCTGGGGTAGGCGCTCCATTCCTCGGGCACCACCTCGTACACCCCCACCACGTTATCGAAGCGGGTGCAGGTGTAGGCCATGGCATCGTAGAGTGCCTGCACCGCATCGGCGCGCTGCTTCAGGGCCACCACGCTCGCATAGGCGCCACCCTCCGGGGCCCGCGCATGGATCACCGCCAGGTCCATGCACAGGGTATCATCGGCCGCCCAGGTGAAGGGGCCCGCACTGCCCACGCTGCGCCGGTCCGCATCGGCATCGCCGCCCACGAAGGTGTCGCTCCAGCTACCGCCGGGGAACTGGTACCGGCTGCTGAAGCCCGGCCCCACGTGTGGCACCCCGTCCGGCGAACCCAGGAGTGCATCGATGTATTCCTGCACGAGGATCGGCTCATTGTCGTTCTGCCACATACTGTGCGCGTACAGCGGGTGGTTCAGGTACTTCACCCCGATGGCAGGCGGCTGCGTACCGTAGCCCCGGATCGTGTTGGACCCCAGAACCGTATCGGCATCCAGTTCGTCGCCGTTGTAGCTGTGCCAAAGGCTTCGTGTACTGTCGCATTCGCTCAGGTCATCGTTGTAGCCACCCAGGTCCAGGTCGGTGAAGAGCCCGAAGAACACACTGTCATAATCCGCTCCACTGCGGTTGATCATGCGCAGGTTGATGAAGGTGCTGTTGTACCGGTCCTCCTGGGTGGGGTCGTCGTAGTTGTACACCAGCACGTGCATGTCGCACTGCACGTCGTTGGCGTTCGCGGGAAAGCGGTCACTGTGCAGCAGGGTGTAGGCGGCGCGGTGGCCGCGGATCAGCGGATGGTCACCCGCCTCCGGCTCGTAGAGGTCATCGCCGTCCTGGTCCTGGAAGGGGGCCAGGCGGGCCGGTTCACCGTTGGCCGTGTTGCCGTTGCCCGGCCAGGTCGCGATGGCGTAGGGCATCACGTAGCCCGGCTCGTTCCACTGGGCCGCATGGGCATCGATGGTGGCCTGGTCCACCGTCCACACCTGGTGGTAGCGGCGGTAGAAATCGTTGTCGCGCACCAGGGCTTGTTGCGGACCGGCCCACTGCAGGCTGTCGTTGTTGGTGGTGTTATAGCTGGGCAACGAGCGTTTCCACTCGTCCTGCTGCTTGCCGATCAGCCAGGGCGATGCGGAGTAGATGCTGTATACCCCACCGTCCTTGGGCACCTCCAGGCCTTGCAGGTTCATCCAATGCCGCTCGAACAGGGCGGGCGTCGGCGTCACCGTGGCGCGCATGGCGCCGGCATCCACCACCGTGTGGTGTACACCATCGATCAGTTCGGAGAAACTGTTGGTCCGTGCAGGTCCGGTATACGCCGCCTGCTGCCCGTTACCCACGTACCACCGCCCACCGAACGCGGCCGCGCAGCTGGTCGCATAGTCCAGGTCGAAGGCCTCATCGCCGCTGATCCGGTAGCCATCCACCACGTAGCTGCCGTCCGGCAACACGGCCATGCGGCGTTGGAACATGGTGGGAACATAGGTCGGCATCGGGTCCAATGGTGGCAGGCTA
>DAOORM010000242.1:0-3895 GCA_035389265.1 Flavobacteriales bacterium
CACCTCATGTTCTTTTTCGCCCTTGGCCCGAAAGTCGCGCAGACGTGGAAGCCAGATGTCTCTTACGAGTGTTGCCGCAGCAGGAATTCCGGAGGTGACGGAACAGCCCGCGCCTAGGAAGAGGGCGTACTTGCTGTCGTGCTGGTCGAAGTCCTTTAGGCGGCGGATGAACTCGAGGGTTGAAATGGAGCGGAGGGTATTTGTCATTGGACAAATGATGATTTACAAGGTTAGTGAAATACCCTCACCCTGTCGCGAGTATGTGTTCAGTAATCCCTCTTCACACGTTCAATATAAACTCAACCATTGTCTTCCTCCCTCGGAGCCCCTGTTTCCATGAAAGCACGGAGCCTCCATTGCTGGAAGCCCCGCGCCAACGATCGGTTCAGACGAGGTCTACTTCACGAAGCGACGCATCACGGTACCTTGGTCCGTATCCAGACGAACGACGTAGCTCCCCGCCGCGAGTGTGTTCAACAGGATGGGCGTGCCAGCATGGCGGGTGGAGACGACCTCACTACCGCCCATGTTGAAGACCCGGACCTGTTCCACTTGAACGTCGGGTGCGTTGATCAGGAGCATATCCGAAGCCGCGTCGTAGTTGACGTTCAGACTTGCGAGCAATTCTTCCTCGATCCCGACCACATTGCAACCGCCCGCGGGTGCCGTGGAGTAGTTGAAGACTACACCACCTGTACCACACGTGTTCACCGTGTTGCCCGTTCCTTGGTTGGATACCGCCGCTGTAGCCGTGGCGTAGATCACGTTGTTCGATCCGAAGATGCCCAACGGGATATTGCCTTTGTAGCGGACCGTGTTGCCACTACCATTGATCGAAACAAAGGCCCCAGACTCGATGTAGACCTGGTTGTTGTTGCCCGTTAACAGGTTCTGGAACGCATCACCACACACCCAGAAAGTCTGGTTGCTTCCGGAAACGGCGCCCACCGGCGTGTCACCGTCCACGATGGTGGCGTTCGCTGGGATCTGCCCCGTGCATTGGGCGAACAGGCCCAACTGGGCCAGCACGAAAGAGGAGAGGAGTATCGTTTTTGTCATGTGAATGTAGGGGTTAGTTGAAACGAATATAGACCTAGACGCAGAATATCCAAGCACTTTCTGAGCTTTGGTCGTGATCGTTCGGAGGAGCGTGGTTGCTTTATCTGTTGGGGGACTGGCACTGATCAAAGTGGTGTGTGCCCCGAGCTGTGGAATGAACTGTCTAGTGGTGTAGCGGCTTCTTCGGAAGAACCTGCCAAGATTCAAAATACACAACGCGCTACCGAACCCTAATTCTCGCGGAGGCTTTTCGGCTGGGGCATGCTCTTGCTCGGCTTCCCGTTCATCTGGTTCAAGAAGGAGCGGTGGTGTTTCAGGTGTTGCCGAGCGGTGAAGGGCGGGGTGGGGGGGGAAGGAATGGTATGTTTAGGTTCACCTGGGCTGATATGGCCAAGGGTGAGAAAGTGAAAGCCACCGTTGAACGACATTCGCTCAACGGTGGCTTCCGCGACAGTTCAGGCTTACCGGGTCAGGGTTCGCGTATGATGTCCACCTTGGTTTGGCTGGTCAAGATCTCCCATAGTTGATCCTGGTCGCTTCGTACATGAATGAGGCCTCGTTTGCCAGTAACGTTGTTCTTGAAACCAACAACCGTGCCCTCCGCAACCTGAGCGCTTTGAGGAGAACTCGACACACGCCCACCTACGCACGTCCCCGTAGGAAATATCCCATGAGGTGCCAAGTACACCACGCTGGCGTCAGCGA
Source organism: Flavobacteriales bacterium (assembly GCA_035389265.1). GTDB lineage: Bacteria > Bacteroidota > Bacteroidia > Flavobacteriales_F > PHOS-HE28 > PHOS-HE28. Next base: position 1,765 of record DAOORM010000242.1, read on the forward strand.
AATACGTACCGATAAGGGTGGAGTTGCTTTGGGCAGCAGTGAACTGCGCAGGTGTTAGTGTGGTGACATAGATAGTCGTGGAATCGGCCGCCGATAACCATGGTTGCTGGAATTGGTCCCAATACCATTCACGCGAACGAGTGAGGGGGGCGAAGAAACCGACTTCACCATAGTCACCGTCATAGATCAGGGTAATATCGATCTCTTCGGCCAAGCCTTGTGCTGTGCTTGCATTCACCGGTTGTGTCATACCGCTCGTTGTCGAAAAATAGGCGTTCGAACTGGTGAAGGTTACCGCCATGAACGAGATCGAAGATGCGGTGGGCGGAGGTGCCGGTGTCGATGGTTCTACCGGGTCATCATCTTGACAGGCGGATAGACCGATGCTTAGAATAAGGAGGAAGGTGATGTTGCGGAATGTTCTCATACTTCAAAATTACTGAGAGGCAATGAAACGTCAAACATGCCGGAGTGTCTTCCATCTTTGAGGTCCTGCTCCTCAATCTTCAGTAGAGTAGGTCCCCCTCAAAATCCCCCCATCCCAGGCCCGGCCGGCACACCACCATTCAGGTGCGCATGCAGTGCCGCTTCGTTCGGGATCAAGACGCGGCGGGCTTTGCTGCCTTCGAAGGCACCCAGGATGCCCGCGCTTTCCAACTGATCCACGATACGCCCGGCGCGGTTGTAGCCGAGCTTCAGTTTGCGTTGTATCAGGGAGGTGCTGCCTTGCTGCGTCTGTACCACCAGGCGGGCGGCTTCTTCGAACATGCTGTCGCGGTCGCCATCGTCCAGGTCCACGCCGCCTTCGCCGTCCTCGGTGGGGACCTCGGGGAGGAGCAGGGCATCGGGGTAGCCGCGCTGGTTGCCGATGAAGTCGCAGATCTTGTCCACTTCGGGCGTGTCCACGAAGGCGCACTGGATGCGGATAAGGTCGTTGCCGGTGCTCAGGAGCATGTCGCCACGGCCGATGAGCTGGTCGGCACCGCCGGCATCGAGGATGGTGCGGCTGTCGATCTTGCTCGTGACCCGGAAGGCGATACGCGCCGGGAAGTTGGCCTTGATGGTACCGGTGATGATGTTGACGCTCGGGCGCTGCGTGGCGATGATAAGGTGGATGCCGATGGCACGGGCCAGCTGGGCCAGACGGGCGATGGGCGTTTCCACCTCGCGACCGGCCGTCATGATCAGGTCGGCGAACTCGTCCACCACCAACACGATGTAGGGGAGGTACCGGTGCCCGTTCTCCGGGTTCAGGCGACGGCTGATGAACTTGGCGTTGTACTCCTTGATGTTGCGGACCTGCGCATCCTTCAGCAGCTCGTAGCGCTCGTCCATCTCGATGCACAGGCTGTTGAGCGTGGCCACCACCTTCTTGGTGTCGGTGATGATCGCGTCGCTGTCCCCCGGCAGTTTGGCCAGGAAGTGGCGCTCGATCTTGTTGAAGAGGGTGAGTTCCACCTTCTTCGGATCCACCAGCACGAACTTGATCTGGCTCGGGTGCTTCTTGTAGAGCAGCGAGACGAGGATCGCGTTCAAGCCCACGGACTTACCCTGACCCGTGGCACCGGCCATGAGCAGGTGCGGCATCTTGGTGAGGTCGGTGACGAAGGTCTCGTTGCTGATGGTCTTGCCCAGCACGAGGGGCAGGTCCATGCTGCTGTTCTGGAACTTCTCACTGGCGATCACGCCGCGCATGCCCACCACCTGCGGTTTGCTGTTGGGCACTTCGATACCGATGGTGCCTTTGCCGGGGATCGGCGCGATGATGCGGATGCCCAGGGCGGCGAGGCTCAGCGCGATGTCGTCCTCCAGGTTCTTGATCTTGCTGATGCGCACACCGGCCTGCGGGATGATCTCATACAGCGTGACCGTGGGCCCGATGGTGGCCTTGATCTTGTCGATGCCGATGTTGTAGTGGCCGAGCGTCTGGACGATCCGGTCCTTGTTGGCCTCCAACTCTTCGCGGGTCACGGTGAGCTCACCGGTGCCGTGGTCCACGAGCAGGTCGATCGGCGGCAACTCGTAGCTGCTGAGGTCGAGGGTGGGGTCGTACTCGCCGAATTCCTTCAGCTTCTCTTCGATCTGGTCTTCGCTCAGCACCTTGTCGGCCGCACCGGCGGTCACGCTCATA
>DAOORM010000243.1:0-3894 GCA_035389265.1 Flavobacteriales bacterium
CACATCCGTCGAGGTCATTGGGGCTTCTCCCTGCGCGGTGGCCCTACGTTGGGCATTGTCCAAGGCCGACGTGGTGTACTACCGACTTCCAGCGGCTACACCGACCTGACTGATGAAGCCTTCAGCGACCTCGTTCTCGGATACACCATCCAAGGACATATCCGCTACCATTTCGGCGAGGCTTGGTCGCTGGGTATCGGACCTGCCCTGCGCGGTCAACTGTCGAACAGCTTGCAGGGTGATCAGCTCCAACGGCGGGCGAATGCCACCGGAGCGGTCGTCACGGTAGGCTATCGACTTCCATGACGTACGTGCGCCGAAAATGGTACCGGCAGCATGGTCCAGCGACCCAATGACCATGCTATGGTAGAAGGATCCGTCTGCAGCAGGAAGTTGCTGCGGTGATGTCATTCGTCGCAATACGGCGCGAGGTGGCATGTTCATCCATCCATCGTTCCCACTGAAAAGTGGGCAACTGTGCCGAACTTGCGACGCCATGACGAACTACCTCGCGCTCATCTTCTCTTGCGCGTGCTTCCTGTTCGCCTCATGCGGAAGTACCATGAACGACTACCGATCCACCAATGAAAAAGTGGAGGAATTAGAAGCTATCGTCATGCCCGGCATGCTCCGCGCTGTGATCGAGATCCCTGCTGGCACAGTGGAAAAGCGCCAATTCGATGCAGCAACGAACACCTTCCCCGTCGATAGCCGTGACGGCGTTCCGCGTCGCATCGCCTTCCTACCCTACCCGGCGAACTATGGCTTCATTCCAGGCACCAAAATGAACAAAGAAGAAGGTGGCGATGGTGATGCCGTTGACGTCTTCGTGATCTGCGGCGCAGTACCAAGCGGCACGGTGATGGTGGTGGAACCCATCGGGATCATTGAGTTGCTCGATGCGGGCGAGCGCGACGACAAGGTGATCGCATTGCCCCTTGACTCCTCGTTGCGCACCATTGAAGCGGACGACATCCACGAACTGCCGCAAGCCGCAAAGGACATCCTAGTGACGTGGTTGCTCAACTACGACCCAGTGGATGGTGCCGAGCTGATCGCTGTAAAAGGCAAGGCCGATGCACTGGCTGCTGTGGAGCGGTGGGTCATGAAGTGATCAAGAGCGCACCTCCGCCCCGACCGCTTCCACGGCCTTGCGGATCCGCCCCATGGCCTTCTCCACCTGCTCGTCGGTCAAGGTCTTCTCTTCGTCCTGCAGCGTGAAGCTGAGCGCATAGCTCTTCTTGCCCGCAGCCAGTTTGTCACCCTGATACACGTCGAAGAGGTCCACCTCGCGCAGCAACTTCCGCTCGGCACCAAAGGCGGCGTCGCGCAACTGCTCGAAGCGGAGATCACCGTTCAACAGCAAGCTCAGGTCGCGGCGTACGCTCGGGAAGCGCGCCACTTCGGTGTAGCCCGCCTGTTGGGCATGGCAGGCATCCAACAAGACCTTTTCCTCCAATTCGGCGAAGAAGACCGCCTGCGACAGATCGGAGGATCTCAACTGAGCATCGGCAACCTCACCGATCCAGCCGGCATGGCGACCCTTGATGGTCAGTGTATGGGCTTGATCCAAGAGGGCGTTCTCCTTCGGCTCCCACCTGCTCAGTCCCAACAAACGCAGCCGATCGAGTAGCGCTTCCACCTCTTCCTTCATATCCATCACTCCGGTGCGGCGGTCATCCGTACGCCAACGTTCGGGATACCGACGGCCCGTGAACGCAAGAGCCAGCACATCCGTCTCCACGGTCCCCTTCGGTGTTTCACGATAGATGCGACCCCGTTCGAAGAAGCGGAGATCGCGCTTCTGGCGATTGCTATTGTGTGCCACCGCTGCCAGCGCACCGAATAGCATCGAGGGACGCATCACGTCCAACTCCGCACTTAGCGGATTCTTCAACCGCACCAGCGCATCCTCGTTCACGAACTTCGAGTCAACGCAGCGCGCACCGTTGACCAACGAGGGTGTCATGATCTCACGAACACCACGCGCCACGAGGTGAGCAGAAAGCTGCACGGCCAAGCTCTCCGCTCCCAAGGCTGCGTGAATGACGGGTGGCACCATCAGGCGCTCCGGCAACGGCACATTATCATATCCATGGATGCGGAGGATCTCTTCCACCACATCTGCCGGTCGCTGTACATCAACCCGATAGGACGGCACCTCCACCACAAGTCCATGGGTGTCGCGCTTCACCACATTGAAGTCGAGCAATTCCAACGCGCGCACTACGGTATTATGATCGATGTGCATGCCGGTCAGTCGATCACATTGCGCGAACGTGAACGCCACTGTTGGCACATGCTTCAAGGTATTGTCGATGTCCGTGATCGGTGAAACGATGCGGGCACCGGCCACTTCCTTCAGCAGCAGCGCCGCGCGCTTGAGGGCGTACACGGTCTGGCGCGGATCCACACCACGTTCGAAGCGGAAGGATGCATCCGTGTTGAGCCCATGCCTGCGCGCGGTCCGGCGGATGGTGCCCGACTCGAAGCACGCGCTCTCCAGGAATACGGTGATGGTCCCTTCCGTCACCCCACTCTCCGCCCCCCCGAACACACCGGCGATACATGCAGGGCGCTCGCCATCCGCGATCACCAGATCCTGGGCATCCAGCTTGCGTTCCTTCCCATCCAAGGTGGTGAACGATTCACCGGCTTGTGCCATACGGACCACGATCCGTTGGCCTCTTAAGGTGGCCGCATCGAACGCGTGCAGGGGCTGGGCGAGTTCGTGCTGCACGTAGTTCGTCACGTCCACCACGTTGTTGATCGGCTTCAGTCCGATGGCCACCAGGCGATCCTGCATCCATTTCGGCGACGGTCCGACCCGCACATCAGCCAGGGTCAGGCCCGCGTAGCGCGGACAAGCGAAGGAGTCCTTCACCTCCACCTGGATGGCCGGTCCATCAGCATCCTTGACGAACGCTTCCACCGAAGGAAGCTTCAATTCAACGGAAGCTCCCGTGCGGTGCACGACCGCGGCACGCAAGTCACGCGCCACGCCGAAGTGGCCCATAGCATCCGTCCGGTTGGGTGTGAGTCCGATCTCCAGCACATGATCGCTAGTTAGACCAAGGAACGCCGCAGCAGCCTCCCCCACCTTGGCAGAGGGGTCCAGCACCATGATGCCGGCGTGGCTTTGCCCGAGACCAAGCTCATCCTCAGCGCAGATCATGCCATTGCTTTCCTGCCCCCGGATCTTGCTCTTCTTGATCACGAAATTGGTGCCATCCGGCAGGTGGATGGTGGTGCCGATGGTGGCCACGAAGACCTTCTGGTCCTTGGCCACATTGGTGGCACCGCAGACGATCTGTTGCAGGGAGCCCACCCCGATGTCCACCTGGCAGATGCTCAAGCGGTCCGCGTCAGGATGCTTCGCGCATTCCGCCACATGACCCACAACGACCCCGGCCAGCATGCCTTTCACAGGCTCGAAGACCTCCACGCTTTCGGTCTCCAAGCCAGTGCTAGTGAGTACTTCAGCGGCTTGTTGGGGGCTCAGGTCGGTGGTGATATACTGGCTCAACCAGTTCCAGGAGATGCGCATGGTTATTCCGGTGTCAGCGAAAGGACGGCGAAGATACCCAAGCGACACCATGCGCATGGTGAAGCAGGGTCGGTGTTGGGCAGCGGAACGTCGCACTATTCCACGATCGGTAGACCAATGACCCAACAGAGCGGTGGCAGGCCCCTCCGCATGAGCAGTATGCGTTCTTCAGCTCACGGAACAAGCATAGCTCCCTTCAATTCGACTCCGTCATAACTTGGCACGGTGGATGCGATAGCCCTGGCGATCCCGGTCTTCTTCCTGCTCATGGGGTTGGAATTGGCATGGAGCGCATGGTCCGGGCGCAAGGTCTACCGCTTCAACGACTTCGTAGCGAACTTGGGCTG
>DAOORM010000244.1:0-3884 GCA_035389265.1 Flavobacteriales bacterium
ACATCGCCCACTTCGGCGGCTCGCACATCCAGGCGGACATGTGGAGCATGGAGCTACGCAGCCGGTTGCAGAACGTGGTGCCCGGGGTGAAGGGTGGCCGTGGCTTCATCTTCCCCTACGCCATGGCGAAGACCAACAACCCGTATTGGTACCTGCCCGAATACACGGGCAAATGGACGAGCGTGAAGAACGTGACCCGCGCGGATACGGCAGCGCTGGGCATCAGCGGCTATTCCGTGACCACCACCGACACCCTGACCACCTTGAAGGTGAGCTTCCGTGGCGAGGTCTACAGCGGCTACCAGTTCAACCGGGTGAAGGTGATGCACCGCATGGACAGCAGCTACACCGTGACCGCCTATAGCAAGGATCCGCTAGTACACATCGAAAGCAGCATCGATCCAAAGCGTGGGTACACCGAATTCCAGTACGACCGCTACGTGGACACCCTTTACCTGCGCTTCCAACGGACCGCACTGGATCAGCGGTGCTTCACATTGTACGGCATCATACTGGAAAGCGATGACCCTGGCTTCTTCTACCATGCCAATGGCGTGAACGGTGCCAGCACCACGAGTTGGTTGCGGTGCCAACAGTTCGTGCGCGAACTCGCGGTGATCAGGCCTGATCTGGTGGTCTTCAGCATCGGCATCAACGACGCGCACGATCCGGATTTCAGCGCGGAACGTTACGAGCGCAACTACGAGCAGCTCATCGCCCGGGTGAAGGAAGCCTCGCCGAACGCGGCGATCCTGCTCACCACCAACACGGACAGCTACATCAAACGGCGCTACCCGAACAAGAACGGCACCGCCGTCCGCGATGTGATGATGCGGCTGGGGGCCAAGCACGGTTGCGCGGTGTGGGACACCTTCGGCGTGATGGGTGGTCAGCATGCCATTGCGCGCTGGGAGCAGGCCGGTCTGGCGAAGAAGGACCTGATCCACCTGACCCGTCCGGGTTATGTAGCGCTCGGCGACCTGCTCTTCAATGCGATGATGGAAGCCTACGGTGAACACCTCAAGACCGCAGGCCGCTGAGCGATGGGCGCCGTACCACTCCTGAGCTTGGTGTCCGTGGTTGACTGGGCCGGTCTGTTCGGTTATGATCCGAGTGCGCCACTGATCTTCACCCGCATCTTCTTCTGGGGCTTCTTCGTGGTGGTGCTCGCGGTGCTCAGCTTCGTGTACCGCAGCCATCCATTGCGCGTTGGTTGGCTCACGCTGGTCAGCCTCTTCTTCTATTGGAAGACCAGCGGCATCTTCGTTGGGCTCCTGTCGTTCTCCATCGTGCTGGACCACTTCATCGCGAAGGCAAGCGCAGCCACGCCGCTGTTGACGCGGAAGAAGCTCCTGCTCGCGCTCAGCATCACGGTGAACCTGTTGCTGCTGTGCTACTTCAAGTATGCGCACTTCGTGGTAGACACGGTCAACGCCACGTTCGGCACCTCGTTCGAAGCGGTCAACTACTTCGCGCGCTGGGCGAACGCCGCGTGGGACGCGCACTTCATCGAGAACAAAGTGCTGTTACCGGTGGGCATCAGCTTCTACACCTTCCATTGCATCAGTTACCAGGTGGATGTTTACCGAGGCCATGTGAAGCCGGTGAACAGCATCATGGACTTCGCGTTCTATGTGAGCTTCTTTCCGGCCCTGGTGGCGGGCCCCATCATCCGGGCATCGGTCTTTCTGCCGCAGATGGCGAAGGACTACAGTCTCACACGCGCGCAGTTCGGACTGGCGATCTTCTGGATCCTCAACGGACTGCTCAAGAAGATGCTCATCGGCGACTACATCGCGGTGAACTTCATCGACCGGGTCTTCGCTGATCCCATGCGTTTTACGGGCTTCGAGAACATGATGGCCGCCTTCGGCTACTCCCTGCAGGTGTATGCTGATTTCAGTGGCTATACCGACATCGCGATCGGCCTATCGCTGCTGCTGGGCTTCACGCTGCCAGCGAACTTCGATAGCCCCTACAAAGCCCGCAGCACGGCCGAGTTCTGGAAGCGCTGGCATATCAGCTTGAGCACCTGGCTGCGCGATTACCTGTACATCCCCATGGGCGGCAACCGCGGCGGGTCGTTGTTCTCGTGGATCATGACCGGGATCGTCTTGGCGGTGCTCGTGCTGCTCACTGGCGATCCGTCCTTGTTTTTCGTCTTCGTGATCATCGGGGCCACGCTGGTATTGATCGCCCGCTTTTGGCCACCCTTCCGGAACATGATCACCACCAACATCAACCTGATGCTCACCATGCTCATTGGTGGGCTCTGGCATGGTGCCAGCTGGATGTTCGTGATCTGGGGTGGCTTGAACGGGATCGGCCTGCTCATCTACAAAGGCTGGTCGCGCATCAGTCCGTGGAACAAGAGTGATCATTGGTTCGCGCGCTTCCAGGCCATCGCCCTCACCTTCAGCTTCATCACCTTCACCCGGTTCTGGTTCCGGAGTCCAACGTTGGAACATGTGGACCTGATGCTGGGACAGATCGGTGGCGACTTCGGCTGGCACCTCGCCGATGATGTACTTTGGGGCTTCCGAAGTGTGTTCGCCATGATGCTGCTCGGCTTCGTGGTGCATTGGCTGCCCGAGCGGATGAAGCAGGAATACAGGGCTCGGTTCACGGCCCTTCCGCTGTGGGCCATGGCCTTGACGTGCATCGCGGTGGTGTTCGTGGTTTATCAGACGGTTACCGCAGAGGCAGTGCCGTTCATTTACTTCCAGTTCTAAGCAGGAACGTGGCCAATGGGTGGAAGGCACACCCAGCAGCGGAAAGAGGTTTGGCGAGGCGCGGAGCACTAGCACGAGCTCCTCATATGAACCTATTCCTTGGTGAGCGCAATTCGCACAGAAGGATGACCATTCAAACACCCTTCGATCCTACCTTTCGCGCCATGTCCACCCCGGTGAAGACCTTGGACGAAGTAGGTCGCCAGAAGCTGATGGCTGGTTGGGTGAAGTCGTTCACCGGCGACTTGGCGCGCTACGCCCGCAGCCGGGTGAAGGCCCCCGACGTGGCCGACGACCTGGTACAACTGACCTTCGTGAGCGCTTGGCAAACGTTGGAACGCTTCGCCGGGGACAGTTCGCCGAGGACCTGGCTATTCTCCATCCTGAAACACAAACTGGCCGATCACTACCGCAAGGTGTACCGCGAAGGACAGCGTGTGTCAGGTTCGGAAGCCCTCAGCGACGACCCGGATACCGTGGAATTCCAGACGGACGGACATTGGCTGCAGGCACACCGACCCAGCGAACTGAACGATGCGTTCAGCGAACAGGAGAGCGAGCGGATGGACCGCGCGCTGCGGCATTGCCTGGACCTCTTGCCCGACAACCTGCGCGGGGCGGTGGAAATGAAGTACCTGATGGAAAAGGACAGCGAGGCCATCCAGCAGGCGCTCGGGATCACCGCGGCCAACTACTGGCAGCAGTTGCACCGCGCGAAACTGAAGCTCCGGGCCTGTATCGAAGGGCGCGTGAAAACCAGGAACTGACATGGCGCTGATCAACTACCTCCGACTCTCGTGCGACAAGGCCACAGCGCTCATTGAACGGCGTGATCTGATCCCCCTGAGCATCGGCGAGCGCACCGGTTTGTGGCTGCACCGCCGCATCTGCAATGCCTGCCGCGCGTACGAAGCGCAGAGCCAGGCCATCGACCAACTGCTGGAGAAGCGCTACGCGGCCTTACCCGATACCAGCGAATTGGAAGCGCGGATCCTCTCCGAATTCGAGCGCTAGACCACTTCAGGCGGATCAGGATCCAGCAGACCACGGAATCGGCGCGTCCATCGTGGTCGGGTCGGACGGCCAGCGCATCAAGGGTCACGGCCAAGCGCTCCAGCATGTGCCGCATCATCACCAAGCGCTGGTTCACCT
>DAOORM010000245.1:0-3877 GCA_035389265.1 Flavobacteriales bacterium
CCCGCCGCACCGATGCGGTATTGGCCGCCGTGCGCGGCGAGGCCGGACCGACACCGACCACACGCGCAGCGGACCCACGTTCGGAACAGCCCGCCGCGGCCGCTACCGCCCCGCCGCCAACGATCCAAGCACAAGGCTCGGGTGTGACGCCTTCGACCGAGGGGATCGCTACGACCGCTCCGACGACCGCCACCATACCGCCTTCCGAGGGAACGGCTGCCGCTGTACCCGCTTCGGGATCCGTTCCACCTGTAGCTGTGGAGGTCGCTCGTGCCGCGGTTGAACAGCCCGGCGTATCCGACGCGAACACTTCAGCGACACCGACCACCGCGACCATCGACCCGGACATGATCACCTTCCGCATGCCGGATGAACTGGTCACCGACATCTTCGAACTCCGGCCGGAAGGGGTGCGTAACGAAGCGCCCATCCTCATGGACCAGCCGCTGCCCGAAGGCATCGTGTTCAAGGTGCAGATCGGCGCGTTCCGCAAGGCCGTGCCCGAAGAGGCCTTCAGCGATATGACGCCGGTGATGGGCGAGACCGTGAACCCCGGTCTGGTGCGCTACACGGCAGGACTCTTCACTGGCTTCCAGCAAGCCGCGCAGGCCAAGGACAAGGTCCGGTCACGCGGCTACAGCGATGCCTTCGTGGTCGCCTACCGCAATGGCGAACGCATCCCCTTGGGTGAGGCCATGCGTCAGGCGAGCGAGGCCAGCGCCGCCACACGTGCGATCACCACCACGACGACCGGGTCCACCACGCCGGCCGGCACGAGCACGCAGCCCGTGGCCACCATTCCCGCGCCGCGCCAGGAGCCTTCCGCACCGGTCGTGATCACCGCACCGACCACGGCACCGCCGAGCACGGACCCTGCTGTCATCCTCGCTCGTTATCCGGCCACCGCCGAGGAGGTGCTGGCCACCTTCACCGCCACTCCGGAGGCTGCCGCATACTACAACGTGCCGGGTGCTGCACCGGCCCGCCAGGTCGAGACCATCAAAGGCCTCTTCTTCACAGTGCAGGTGGGGGTGTACAGCCGCCCGGTGCCATTGGACAAGCTCTTCAACATCACCCCGCTCAACAGCGAACGGACGGAGACCGCCAAGGTGCGCTACACCACCGGCATCTACACCGATATGGCACCTGCACGTTCCCGTCGCGATGAGGCCGTCACCTTGGGTGTGAAGGATGCCTTCATCACCGCCTACCTCAACGGCAAACGCATTCCCATGCGCGAGGCCGATGCCCTCATCGCCAAGTTCGGCCCGGCCATCATGGCCCGTCCGTGAGCGAGCCGGTCATGAACACGCGCCGGTGTGACCGGTGAGCACGGTCACCGTCCCAAGCCCGACCGCAACGCACCCCGTGGAGCGCTACCTTTGGGACCATGTTCGACGCTTACAGCCCAGAGGAGGCCCTGCTCGAGGAAGTGCTCTGCGAGTCAGGCCCGGTGAAGGAGATCATCCTCCACAACGACGACGTCAACACCTTCGACCACGTGATCATGTGCCTCATGGACATCTGCGGTCACGAGGCGATACAGGCCGAACAATGCGCTCACATCGTCCACTACAACGGCAAGTGCAGCGTCAAACGCGGCACCTTCGATCAACTTGAACCCCGCTGCACCGCGCTTTTGGACCGTGGTCTCAGCGCCGAGATCCAATGAACAACTCATTCTTCCGCGTCGCCATCATCCTGGGTGGCATCGTTCTGGCGCAATCCTGCGCGAAAGTGCCCATCACCGGCCGCCGACAGATGAACCTGGTCGGAGAGGCCCAACTGATGACCATGGCCACCGGTCAGTACAACGAGTTCCTGGGCACCAACCCGCCGTTGCCTGCCAGTGATGCCCGGGTGCGCCAGGTGCGCGGCATCGGGGAGAAGCTCGCGGCCGCTGCGGCACAATACCTCGCGGACAACCGCGCCAGCGACCGTGTGGAGGGCTTCCAATGGGAGTTCAACGTGGTGAACGACAACACCGTCAATGCCTGGTGCATGCCGGGCGGCAAGGTGGTGGTCTATACCGGCATCCTTCCGGTCACCCAGGACGATGCGGGCCTTGCCGTGGTCATGGGTCACGAGATCGCGCATGCCATCGCACGCCACGGCAACGAACGCATGAGCCAGGCCATCGCCCTGCAAGGTGCGGGTATGACCTTGGAGGTGCTCACCGCGCAGAAGCCCGGCATGGCACGCGACATCTTCCTGCAGAGCGTCGGGATCGGGGGGCAACTGGGTATGCTCAAGTACAGCCGCACCCATGAGACGGAGGCCGACAAGATGGGCCTCATCTTCATGGCCATTGCCGGTTACGATCCCCGCGAAGCACCCAAGTTCTGGGAGCGCATGAGCCAGGGTGGGGGACAGGCCCCTCCTGAGTTGCTGAGCACGCACCCCAGCGATGAGACCCGCATGCACGACCTCACGGTCTTCATGGACGAGGCCCTCAAGTATTACCGGCCCTGACCTACTTTCGGCAGGTGCAACGCCTCGCCGACCTTCCTGCCACGTTCGGCATCCTCGGGGATGCCTTCCGCCGGTGGTTGAAGTCCGGGCTGCTCACGTTCGTGCTCCTGCTCGGTGGCTTCGCGCTGATCCTGCTCGTCCTGGCCGGTACGCGTGTTCCCTATGATGCCCACCGTGCCCTCGGTTCCCGCGCAGGCGAGTGCAAGCAGCCGGTGGACGTGCTGGTGTTGCTGGGCGGCAGCGGTATGCCCTCGGCGGCTGAATTACAGCGGCTCTACCGCGGGGCGGAATTGGCGCAAGCCATGCCGAAGGCCGAGGTCTGGGTGGTGCATCCGGGGGATACCACCGTGCTTGAGGCCATGATCCGGGAACTGCTCTTGCGCGGCGTGGATCCGCGACGGATCGGGCGGCTCAACGTGGGGGAGAACACCCGCGAACAAGCCTTGGCCGTACACCACGTAGTGGGCGCACGCAACGTTTCGCTCGGTCTCGTCACCGCCCCGGAGAACATGTACCGCAGTGTGCGCGCCTTTCGAAAGGTCGGCCTCGCCAACGTCTGCGGAGCACCCGCGTGGGACCATGCCATGGACCACGGCTTCGCCTATGCGCATGAACGCATCGGAGGCAAGGCCTATGTACCCGACGTTTCCAAGGCCACCGGACTGCGCTACACCTTCTGGAACTACCTGAAGCTGGAGGTCACCTGCCTGCGGGAGTACGTGGCCATCGCCTATTATCGGATCAACGGATGGATCTAGCGCGATCGACGGAGGTCGCTCAAATGGAAGTGCGTGCATCGAAATACTTCCTATCTTCGCCGCCGTTTTCAGCCTCCCCCGGACATCGTCCAAAGGAAGCGACCGGCACCCGTAGCTCAATTGGATAGAGCACCTGACTACGGATCAGGAGGTTTGGGGTTCGACTCCCTACGGGTGCACCAGCACACGGAGAGGCCACTGCGAAAGCAGTGGCCTTTTTCGTTCGATAGAACGAAAAGAGTCGAAGTTCATCCCGGCCTCAGAGCCGGGGTCTCCCTACGGGTGCACCAGCGCACGGAGAGGCCCTCGCGACAGCGAGGGCCTTTTTCGTTCCATGGAACGAACGGGAGCGAAGTTCATACCGGGCAAAGTGAATGACACCCCCTTGCTTGGGCACCTGGTGGATAAGATCTTGAGCCGTGCGTAGGATCCATTCTTTGAGGTCCTCCTAATGCCCTAAGGACCAACCGACCACCATGCCCCGGAGGGCATCACGCGGACCGGTCCAACCCCCTGTTGATCAACGATCTACCGCCGATCCACCGAAAGGATCTAAATTGGGCGTCCCTAACGACGTACCCACTCCCCGGCCGCCCTGCCGGGGACCCAAAATCCCCGTTCCTCATGAGGAAGCTTTCTACGCTTCG
>DAOORM010000246.1:0-3872 GCA_035389265.1 Flavobacteriales bacterium
TGCCGATGTGGTAGGCATCGAGATCGAGCATGTGTCGGTGGAAGCTCTCGACCAGCTCAAGGCACAAGGCAAACGGGTAATCCCCGACCCTATCGTACTGCGCATCATCCAGGACAAAGGCCTGCAGAAGCAGTTCTACCTCGATCACGACATTCCTTCAGCGCCATTCGTGCTGCTTGACCATGGTACACAGGCCATGGACCATGCTACGTTGCTGCCGGGCTTCTTGAAATCGCGCACTGGCGGCTACGATGGCAAGGGGGTGATGTCCATCGGTGTCGATACCGAAATACCTGAAGCCTTTTCAGGACCCTGCGTACTGGAACAGCGGGCCGATGTACACGTGGAGCTTGCCGTGATCGTGGTGCGTGATGATCGTGGCCACCAGGTGAGCTACGATCCGGTGGAAATGGTGTTCGATCCGCGTTTCAATCTCGTGGATCACCTGCGTGCACCAGCGCGCTGTGCGGAAGCGATCCTCTTCAAAGCTCGTGAACTTGCCCTGCGCGTGGCCGAAGCGTTCAATGCACCAGGACTTTACGCCGTGGAGATGTTCCTGACCCGATCTGGCGAACTACTTGTGAACGAGACCGCGCCGCGTGCGCACAACAGCGGTCACCATACGATCGAGGCTTGCCATTCATCGCAATTCGACCAACTCCTGCGCGTTTATCTGGGCTGGCCACTGGGCGATACCACACTGCGTGACCATGCGGCCATGATCAACCTGGTGGGTGAAGGTGGCACGGGGCTTCCGCAGTTGATCGGGAGCCACGAGGTCCTCGATCTACCCGCCGCTTTCCCCCACCTTTACGGGAAAGTGGAAACACGCACTGGAAGGAAGATGGGGCATGTGACCGTGCTGGCCAAGGACCATGCTGGATTGGATGCCGCCATCACCCGGGTGAAGGAACATTGCCGCGTGGTACCGCGTGGTGCCACCATCACGAACACGAACCGATCATGATCAGCATCATCATGGGCAGCCGCAGCGACCTGGAGGTCATGCGCGAAGCCGTGGACACAATGACCGAATTCGGCATCCCCTATGAACTCACCGTGGTGAGCGCACACCGCACACCCGACCGGATGTACGCCTTCGCGAAAGGCGCTGCTGACCGCGGCGTGAAGGTGATCATCGCCGGTGCTGGCGGGGCCGCTCACCTGCCGGGCATGGTGGCGTCCTTGACCATCCTACCGGTGATCGGCGTACCGATCCGGTCGCGCAACTCCATCGACGGTTGGGACTCCTTACTTTCCATCGTGCAGATGCCTTCGGGAGTTCCCGTGGCCACGGTGGCCGTGAACGGAGCACGCAACGCCGGGCTGCTCGCCGTGCAGATCATGGCCACAGCCGATGAGAAACTCGCTGAGAAGATGGCGGCCTTCAAGGGTGAGCAGGAGGAGAAGGTGCGCGATGGCATCAGCACCTTGCGCATGCAGTTCCCGAACAAGTTCGATGAAGCATGATCCATGTGGCCGGGAGACCGTACCGGGTCCACATCATCCGGCTGCTGCCGAACGAGGACGTACGCGCTGAACTCGAGCACTGGTGCGCCACCCAAGGTGTGGAGGCGGCGGTGATCACGAGCGCAGTGGGCAGCCTCTCCACGGCTGTGATCCGGTTCGGTGGTCGCTCCGAAGGCACCACCATCTCGGGTGATCTCGAGGTGTGCGCACTTTCCGGGACCTTGTCGCGGTATGGACTGCACGTTCACCTGGCGGTGGCCGATGGGAACGGTGCGATGACGGGTGGCCACCTTTTGAACGGCTGCCTCGTTCGCACCACCTTGGAACTAGCGTTGCAGGAAGTGGGCGGAATCCGCTTGCGGCGCGAAGTGGATCCTCTGACGGGATACCAGGAACTTCTCCCTGAACCCATAGACCCGTAGTTTCAAGGTACGATCTCGAGCACCGTCTTCTGCGGACGGATGAACGGGTAGATCTCGTCCACATCCGCATTGCGTAAGGCGATGCACCCCCATGTCCAATCAATGCCCGCTGTGATCCAATGGTCTTTGCCGTCTGGTACGCCATGGATGCCGATCTCGCCACCGATATCCTTGCCAGCGGGGATCTCCCCTGCAGCCTGGCGAGTCTTGAAGCGCCGCCAACTTTCGGCATTGGGGTAGTCCACCCAGATGAACTTGTGCCATTTGTCGTGCACCCGTTTGCTGCGGAAGGTGAAGCGCCCTTCAGGCGTTCGTCGATCACCTTGGAAAAACTTGTCACCGACCGGTGCTTCGCCCAACACACACCGATAGGTCTTCAGAACACTATCGTTCACCACGACTTGGAAAGTACGTTCGGACTTATCCACGTAGAAGCCGATGTCCTTAGGAGAATGACCTAGGCTATCCAAGATGCGACCCAATGCAACTGTTGGATGCGCTATCGCTATAGCTTGTACCTCGTGATCCTTTGGACTTGGGACTGCCGGCTGACAGGAGATGTAGAGCGGTGCGAGGAGCCCGACGATGATGGTGGTACGAAGCAGCATGATACCGACGGAATGCGGTCCCTGCGTTCCGTAACGCAGTAAAGGCATCGCTGGTACTTGCGGGTCAGCGTGAGCCGAAGGCATAGCCGAACCAAATACGCACATCGGTGCCACGGGCATCGGCGAAATACCGGAAACGGTCCAGGTAATCGCGGTAGGTCGCATTGAAGAGGTTGTTCACCTGCACACCGAAACGCAAGCGGTCCTTGCCCATGGCCCGCCCACCACCGATGGACACATCGCATAGCGCATACGCGGGAGGCGGAGCGGCCAGGTCGATATCCTGAGAGACTCTCCGTTGCTCGAGCACCTGCGTACCACGCACCATGAGCTCCCACGCTTCCCACTTCCCTTTCGCGGTGGTGGTATAACTGAGCTCGACCGTGGCCCGATCAGAAGGCATGAGGAACAGCCAACCACCGGCACCGCGATCGTGGGCCCGAACGGTGTTGAAGCGCAGGTCCAACTTCACGCGCCGTCCGAAACGTGTGCCCACTTGGGCATCGGCACTGTGCAGCACGGCGTCGGTGGCCACGTACTGGAACACCGGAAAGGCGCCGCGGATGGTCAGGCGCGTGCCATCGGGTCGCAGATAGATCATGTCATCGATCCGATCGCTGCGCAGTCCAAGTCGCGCGGTGAGCCTTCCTTCCGCCCAGCTGCCGTCCACCTCCGCCGTGGCACTCAATGAACGTTCACTGTCCAAGGTGGCATCGCCTTGTTCGATCGCGGCGGCACCGTGGTGAAGGCCTTCACTGTACAACTCGCTCACGTGTGGTGGCCGATAGGCTGAACCAACGCCGAAGCGCACCATTGTGCTATCCTTCAGCGACCATGCCATACCCATATGGAACGCGCCATTGGAGAACTCGTGTACCGGCTTGACCAACACATCGTTCGCATCGAACTTGGCCACTTCGAGCTTGGAAGCTTCCACCCGCAGGCCCGCCTCTAACTCGAGCCGCTCCGAAAGGGGCATATGCTCGATCACGAAGGCCCCGATGGTGCCACGCCGATAGTTGGGAATGAGCGGTCGCACGCCTGTACCAGGCACGTTGAGGTTCTGTTGGAGCGCTCCGCTCACACCAACGCGACCATGCACATGCGGGCCGATCCAATGTTTCAGGACCAGATCACCGGAATGTACGCGCAGATCGAGGTCGAGCGCTGGCGTACCACTGCGCCCACCGCGCCGGAGGTCGAATTCCTTGCGATCATCCAGTTGATAGCCATAAGTGGCCACGAATCGGCTGCGTTCAGTGATGGCGTAGCCTACTTCCGCTTTCATCAAGTGGTGCGTCATGGTCTGCTTCGGCACATCGATGGCATAGGTGCGCTCCGCCACATACCACGGCTCGCCGTTCAGGATCGC
>DAOORM010000247.1:0-3853 GCA_035389265.1 Flavobacteriales bacterium
CAAAGCTCAATTTGAGACCGAGTGGATCGCTGATAACAGCCGCGTCGCCGGCATCGCGGGCAACTTGGCCACCGCCCATTGCCTGCTGGGGAATACGGAGTTGATCAACACCGAGATCGACCGGTACCTTTTGCTGACGGCGGATGACCTGCAGCGCGCCGCCAAGACCTATTTCGTCAACGACAACCGCGTGGTGCTTCACTACTTGCCCACGCCTAACAGCCAACCCTGACCGCATGTTCACCGGCCACCACCGATGGGCCTGCTACAGCGCCGCCGCGCTGGGTGGGCTGCTTTTCCCCGCACTGATGACCGCACAGCTCGATCGTTCCGTTCCACCCGCACCGGGTCCTGCACCACTCGTCCGCATCGGCGAACATGCCACCAGCACGCTGCCCAATGGCGTACATGTGATCGTAGTGGAGGATCACAAGCTGCCGCTGGTGAACATCCAAGTGCGCTTCGATATCCCCCCCATCCACCAAGGGGAGCATGTCGGTTACATCGATCTATTCGGTGAACTGCTCACAGCAGGTGCAGGCAAGCGCACGAAGGCCGATATCGACCGGTCGGTGGATGCCATCGGTGCAAACCTCTACGCGAGCAACGATGGGCTCTTCGCTAGCGTGCTCAAGAAGAATCTGGAGCCCTTGATGGCCGTGGTGCGCGATGTGGTGGTGGAGCCCACCTTCCCGGCTGAAGAGCTCGAAAGCGCGGTGATGCGCGCCCGCTCTTCGGTGCAGCAACGCAAGGAGGATCCCGAGGCCATCGCCGAAGTGGTGGGTCGTTCCGCGATGTTCGGGCGAACACACCCCTATGGCGAGGTCACCACGGAAGGCTCGTTGGAGAAGGTCGATCGGACCATGCTTGAAGCATATCACCGCCACTTCTTCCGTCCGGAGAACGCCTACCTCGTGTTCGTGGGTGATATCACGGAGAAGGAGGCCAAGGAGTTGGCGAAGGAACACTTCGGCAAGTGGGATCCCAAACCGTCCAAGGCTACACAGGATGAATACGGACGCACTGTGGTTGAAGGGCTTGGTGTCGTGGTGCCGCTGCAAAAGGCCACAGTGCCCAGCGGTGTGCGGCGTGTGTTCGTGGTGGACCGGCCCGGCGCTGCGCAATCCGTGGTGCGTGTGATGTTCCCGTTGGCCATCGTGCCCAAGGACATCCGCTCCCAACAAGCACAGGTGATGAACACCATCCTCGGCGGGGGCATCTTCAACGCGCGTTTGATGCAGAACCTGCGCGAACGCAATGGCTATACCTATGGTTGCTACTCCAGCCTGGATGTGGACCGGTTCAACAGCAGTTTCGTGGCCACTACCAACGTGCGCACCGAGGTCACCGGTCAGGCCGTGCTGGAGATCCTCGACGAAATGGAAGGGATGCGCAAAGCACCTGTGACCACTGACGAGATCGAGCTGGCCAAGCGCAGTATGATGGGCAGTTTCGGTCGGAGTCTCGAGGATCCGCGTACGGTGGCTCGCTTCGCCCTCAATACCCGACTGAACGGGTTGCCCGCGGATCATTATACCACCTATCTCACGCGCCTGGAATCGGTCACTGCTCAACAGGTGCAGGATGTGGCCAACATATTCTTACATCCTGACCAAGCCATCGTGTTGGTGGTGGGCGATCTGGAGCGGATCAAAGGGGACCTCAAGGGCATCGGCATGGATCCGCTCCAACCGATCACACAATTGACGGAGGACGGTGAGCTTTGGGAGGAAGTCCTTACCCCCGTGACGGACCGTAAAGCTGAACAGGTCGTGGAGACCTACATCCATGCCATCGGTGGTCGTGATCGGATCGCCCCACTTCGTCAACTCTCGCTGGTGCATGAACAGCAACGCGGTGATGAGGCTTTCCGGTACGAGGAGTGGTTCGGCCCCGATCAATACCGCTCCAAGCTCCACGTGGGGCAGGAACTGGTGGAGGAGTTCACCTTCGATGGGCAACGCGTGCTCTACTACGACGGCGCTAACTCGGGTGAAATGACCGACGCTGGCTTCGAGATCGTCCGACTCAATGGTCGCCCGGTCCCCGAAGTGGCCTACCGCAGCGTGCTGGAGAAAGCCGACTTGTTGGGGCGCACGAAACTCAACGGGAAAGAGGTCTACAAGCTCACGATGACCTACACCTCCGGGAACTCCTTCCAGGTCTACTTCGACAAGGAGAGTGGCTTGAAGGTGCGTAGTGTGGAAGAGCAGTTCTACAACAGCCGGGTCTACAAGAAAGTCGTCGACTTCGCCGATTGGAAACCCATCGCAGGGGTGTTGTTCCCGCACTTGGTCACGGAAGAAGGTGGGGTCTCCGGGCCGATCCGTTCGGTGCTCAGTTCTTCGACCGTGAACCAGGCCATGCCCAAGGGGTTCTTCGATGTGGTGATCCCCGAAGTGAAGGACGAGCCCGTGCCACCCGAAATGCTGCCACCGGAGTACAGCGCACCTACGGAAGAGTAGGCGACTGTCGTTCAGTAGGGACCCATGGGAATGACCTCCGTGGGGTTGGTGCCCGTGCGCAAGCGTTGCGGAACGGCGCTTCGGATCGCCTTGGAAAGTGCATCCAGCGCTTTGCGCCGAACGAACGGTGTGCGCACCACCAGCACCACTTCCCGCACCGGCTCGGGTGCCATGAAGCGCCGTACATGGCGGTCCTCCAGGCCCACGGAGAGTTCAGGGACCAAGGTCATGCCCGAGCCGCTGTTCACCAGACGCTTCAAGGTCTCGATGCTGCCCGTGCTGTATTGGATGTTCTCGTGCCCTCCCGAACTGGGCTGCTGACAGATGCTCAAGGCCTGTTCGCGCAGGCAATGTCCTTCGCCCAACACCCACATCGGCATGCGGCGTACCTCTTTGCGCGCGATGCGCCGTTGCTTCAACAACGGATGCCCGGCAGGCAGGTAGGCCAGGAAGGGTTCGTGGAACAAGGTGATCGACTCCATGTCGGGTTCGTCCACCGGACCAGCCAATATGCCGATGTCCAGCTGACCTGCGCGTAGCCCCTTGATGATGCGGCTGGTGCGGCGTTCGTCGATGGTGAGGCGGGCCTGCGGATGCTCATCGGCGAGGCGGCCCAGGAACAGCGGCAGGAGATAGGGGGCCAACGTGGGGATGATGCCGATGCGGTAGGTGCCTGCCGTACCGGTATGGACCTCTTTGACCAGGGCTTTCAGCTGGTCCGCCTCGCGCAGCACCACACGCGCTTGATCCAGCAAGGCGGCGCCTTCGGGTGTCGGCCGCACGGGCAAGGTGCGTCGGTCGAAGATGGCCAGGCCCAGTTCATCCTCCAACTTCCGCACCATGGTGGTGAGAGTGGGTTGGGTCACATGGCAGACCTGTGCCGCGCGACTGAATTGGCCCGTGTCCTCCACGGCCACGATGTAGTGGAGCTGTTGTAGCGTCATCTTCGATGTGGTCGATATCCACGGCGAAGGTATTGATGGGGTGTATGGGCTTGCTGCCAGTCGCCCCACACGCTATCGATCGGAAGCCTTCATCAATTTCTGCGGAACGATGCCATCTTCCGTGCGGATCAACAGTTGATAGATACCATCACTGAGTGGGGGGAGGTTCACCACTTGTCGTTCATTGGCCGTTCCAGTCGTCTGGAAAACTTGGCGGCCAGAAGCATCGAAGAGTTCGATGGTGGCCACGCCAGTTGGGAGGTCAGCTAGGTGGATGCGGTCGTTGAACGGATTGGGGAAGACCTTCGGTGCTGTTATGCTCTGATCACGGATCCCCACATTCGTCATGAATGTTCCGCTTGCGCAAGCCTTGTTATCGGTCGGGTCGCGATCGGCCATATGGTTCGGGCGTTGTGCGACGACACATACCTCGGTTGATATGGT
>DAOORM010000248.1:0-3840 GCA_035389265.1 Flavobacteriales bacterium
GGGTTGAAGGCCATCGTGCAAGGCACCGACGCGGAGCGGAAGCGTATCGCAGGAGAACTCCACGACGGAGTGGGTCAGTTGCTCACCGGGCTGAAGTACCGGATCGAGATGCTCGCAGGGGCCGATCCGCGGCTCGCGGACACCCTTGCACTCGCCGACGAGGCCGGAAGGGAAGTGCGCGACATCGCCCATCGTATGATGCCTCGTTCGCTTGAAGGGTCGGGCCTCGTTCCTGCGTTGTCGGATATGCTCAACAAGGCACTGGACGTGCCCGGTATGCATAAACACTTCGAACACCACGGCATGGAGCAACGCCTGCCGAGTGAGGTGGAGACCGGTATCTATCGGATCGCACAGGAGCTGCTCAACAACATCATCAAGCACGCCAAGGCCACCCGAGTGGATATCCAGCTGCTGCGCACCAAGGGTGTCGTTGTGTTGATCGTCGAGGACGATGGCGTTGGCATGGGCCCCACACCTTCCAATGGAGGTCTCGGCCTCCGCAACTTGCACGACCGTGCACGGATCCTTCAAGGCACCTTGGAATTCACCGGGCAGGAAGGACGTGGAACCGTGGCTACTTTGCGCGTGCCCATACTAGAGAAGGCTGCAGCATGAACGAGGGGACCCGGATAGCACTATGTGATGACCACCGTGTGGTGACCGACGCCTTGCGTGACATGTTCAACGGTGTGCCCGGATTCACCTGCGTGGGCACCGCTGCGAGCGGGTCGGAAGCACTTTTCCTGCTTCAGCATGTAGCCGTGGACGTGTTGCTCACCGATCTCGATATGCCCGGTATGGACGGTTTCGAATTGCTCAGCGCTGTACGTGCCAAGCATGCGGGGTTGAAGGTCCTCGTGCTGTCCATGCATGACGAAGCAGCGTTGGTGAAACGCGCGATGGAGCTGGATGCCGATGGCTATGTGGTGAAGAACGCCGGAAAGGATGAACTCGTGCTCGCCGTGCGTGAGATCGCAGCGGGAAGGCGCTACTTCGGCGGCAGCGTGGCCGATGCCTTGCTCGGAAAGGCCAGTGCGAACGAGGCCGGTTCACAGCTCCTCGCCGACCTAACCGAACGGGAGGTGGAAGTATTGGCAGCGCTGGCAGAAGGGTTGGGCAATAAGGAGATCGGCGAACGCCTCTTCATAAGCCCACGTACGGTGGACACGCACCGCACTAACCTGATGCGCAAACTCGACACGCACAACGTGGCAGGCTTGGTGCGCATCGCCATCAAGGCGGGGCTGGTGCGCTAGTGCATACGGTGATCACCGTAGCAGAACACGGCCTTTCACGGAGGAACGACCGGCGTAACATGGGTCACAAAACAACCCAAGTCAACGATGTACATCCGAAGCACCTACCGCAGTCCGTCGATCGTTCTCATGATCGCCCTTGGCACGCTCGTCAGTCTCAGCGCGTGCAAGAAGGAAGAAGCCGAACCCCCGGCGGTGGAGGTCCCCACAGGTGGCGGTTCCAACAACACCACACCGAATACCACGCCCACCTTCACCGGTGCCGCAGCGGTGCTCGCTGCCGTGAGCACGGCCACCACCCAAGAGATCCCTGGCTTCGGTACCGTTTCCGTAGACCTCAATACCGGTGTGGGCTACTTCCGTGACGCTGCCGGTGCGAACGTTCAGGCCGGTGCCGTTTCGTGCAATGACAATGCGCTCACCTACCAGAACGGTGCGTATGCGTACACCCCTGGCGCCACGAACCCTACGGGTATCGACTTCGGCTCCGGGGTCACTTGGAACGTGGGCGGTGGCAACGGCTTCTCGGCCTTCACGCGGAATACCAATGCCATCTCCTTCCCGTCGGCAGGCAGCATCACCAGCGGTACCACAGTGAACCGCAGCGCGGGGTACACCATCACCACGGACTTCGTGAATGATGCCGATAGCGTCTACTTCCTCGTCGGCAACGTGCTGCTCCGTCGCGGGGCCAACACAGGCAACTGCACCTTCTCCTCCGCAGAGCTAGGCGCCTTGGCAGCTGGTCAGAACCTCGCCATGGTGGCCGCCTTCAACTATTACAGCGAGAACATCGACGGCAAGGAGGTGTACTTCATCAAGGAGCGCGTGCTCACCCGGTCGGTCACCGTGCAGTAGGCTTTCACCGATCTCCAGCTACGAATGCCCTCCGCGTGAGGGCATTCGTATTTATTAACAGGTGCCCGAAGCAGGAGGCAATTGGTCGGTCTAACTTCGTTGCAACCCGAAAAACAGACCATGTTCCTCAAACTCGCCTCCCTCATCGCCTTCGGCGCTTTTGCCGTGGCACCGCACGATCCCCTCCCGGACCTCACCATCGGAACCGCACTTCCGGCCGCCGACATCAAGATGAAGGATGTGAGTGGAAAGGAGATCACTTTGAAGGACGCTGCCGGTAAGAACGGTCTCCTCGTGATCTTCTCCTGTAACACATGCCCCTTCGTGGTGGGCTCTGATGATAGCGAAGGATGGGAGGGACGATACCCCGAACTGGCCGCTTTTTCGCAGCGCCAGGGCGTTGGCGTGGTGTTGGTGAACAGCAACGAGGCCAAGCGCACGGATGGTGACAGCTTCGAGGATATGCAGAAGCGGTACAAGGAGAAGAGCTATGGCGGCTCGTACGTGCTGGATGCGAACAGTGCTGTGGCCGATGCTTTCGGTGCACGCACCACGCCCCACGTGTTCCTCTTCGACAAGGACATGAAGCTCGCTTACAAGGGCGCGATCGACGACAATGTGGGCAAAACCGCTGAAGTGAAGGACCGCTACCTCGAAAAGGCCATGGCCAACATGGTGGCAGGTAAGCCGGTGGATCCAGCCACCACGCGCAACATCGGTTGCAGCATCAAGCGCGTGGCTGCACCGCACAAGCACTAGGATACCGCATCGTTGGCAACGCCGTGTTCCTTAGGGGAATGCGGCGTTGTTCATTTGTTGAAAACAACTTTCACCGCTCCGGTTGGGCGGGCCGTTCCTTTGTGTCAAAGGCTTTTCGGATGAATGTCCTATTGATCGGCGGGGGAGGAAGGGAGCATGCCATGGCGTGGAAGATCGCCCAGAGCTCCCTACTGGATGAACTCTATGTTTCCCCTGGGAACCCCGGGACCGTGCGCCATGGTCGCAATGTGGAGTTGGACCTCAATGATCACAAGAAGCTCCGTGCTTTCCTGTTGGAAAAACGGATCCAGATCGTGGTGGTAGGCCCTGAAGCACCCTTGGTGGATGGTCTGCACGACCGCATCAGCGAGGACCCTCAACTCGCTGGCGTTACGGTGATCGGCCCGAAGAGGTCCGGCGCACGGCTCGAAGGCAGCAAGGACTTCGCCAAGGAGTTCATGTTCCGCCACAACATCCCCACGGCTGCACACCGCAGTTTCGGGAAGGGCGAACTGAAAGCGGCCATCGAACACATCGAACGTTCGCCAGCACCCTACGTGATCAAGGCCGACGGTCTTGCATCCGGCAAAGGCGTTGTGATCACCAGTGACAAGAAGGAGGCCGCCACGGTGTTGAAGGACATGCTCGAGGGCGGACGCTTCGGTGCCGCCGGTGAGCGTGTGGTGATCGAACAGTTCCTCAAGGGCATCGAGGTCTCCGCGTTCCTGATCACCGACGGAGAGTCCTTCAAGATGCTGCCGGCCGCGAAGGACTACAAGCGTATCGGGGTAGGGGATACGGGCCCCAACACCGGCGGTATGGGTGCCGTTTCGCCGGTGCCTTTCGCAGACAAGGATTTCATGCAGAAGGTGCACGATCGCGTGGCTGCACCTACGATCCGTGGCCTCAAAAAGGATGGCATCCCGTACAGCGAGTTCCTCTTCATGGGGTTGATGAACGTGAA
>DAOORM010000249.1:0-3838 GCA_035389265.1 Flavobacteriales bacterium
CCGGACGGTGGTTCGCGCCGGATCGGTCCGGTGAGCTTCCGGGTGAAGGACCTGCCAGCACCCACGGTCTATATCTCCGGCACGGAACCGGGAGCGACAAAGGCCAACAAAGCCAAACTGAGCGCATCTCCGGGCCTCATCGCCAAACCCCTCGGTTCCGAGTTCGGTGATGTCTGGCAGGTGACATCCTATGAATTCACCCTGGTCCGGAACGGCCAGTCGCCTATCAGTAAGTCGGCCACAGGCAATGCCTTCACACCGGACATCGCCAAGGTCCTCGACAATTTGAAGACAGGCGACCAGATCTACATCGAGAACGTAAAGGGGAAACTGGCGAATAACCAAGGCACACCACGGATTTTGGCGCCGGTAGCGATCAAAGTGCAGTGAGGGTGTTCACATTACCGCTGGATCGTGTATCTTTGCCGCCCATTGCGGGGTGGAGCAGATGGTAGCTCGTCGGGCTCATAACCCGAAGGCCGCAGGTTCGAGTCCTGCCCCCGCTACAGCGAACCCCCGAGCGATCGGGGGTTCGTCATTTCAGATCAGACCATGGCCCACAAGGCAGGATACGTCAACATCATCGGCGAGCCGAACACGGGCAAGAGCACCTTGCTCAATGCGTTGTTGGGCGAGGACCTGGTGATCGTGAACCCCAAGGCCCAGACAACGCGTCATCGGATCCTGGGGCTGCTGAACGGCGAGGACCACCAGATCGTACTGAGCGATACGCCCGGCATCCTGGATCCGCAATATCCGATGCAGGAGCGCATGATGGAGGCGGTGAACGAAGCCCTGATCGATGCGGACATCCTCATCGTGATGGTAGAGCTTGGACAGCGCCCAGAACGCTCCGAGCACTTGCTCAAGCGTGCGCACCGTTACAAAGGTCCCACCGTGGTACTGCTCAATAAGGTGGATACCGGTGACGAGGATGCCGTTCTGGCCGCCTTGGAGATCTGGCAAACGGAATTCCCGGAGGCCAAGGTGGTACCCATCTCCGCGTTGCACGGATTGAACGTGACCGAATTGCGCGGTTACCTCATCGATCGGCTCCCGGAACATCCGGCGTATTTCCCAAAGGATGAGCTGAGCGATCGCAACATGCGCTTCTTCATCAGCGAGATCATCCGGGAGAAGGTGCTCACCATCTACAAACAGGAGATCCCTTACAGCACCCAGATCGTGGTGAACAGCTACGAAGAGGCGCCGGACATCGTGCGCATCCAGGCCGACGTGATCGTGATGCGCGACAGTCAAAAGGGCATCATCATCGGCAAGGGGGGCGATGCGCTGCGCCGGCTGGGGACCTATGCACGCATCGCGATCAGCAAGTACATCGATCGCAAGGTCTTCCTCGACCTCAAGGTGAAGGTGGACCCGGATTGGCGGGAGAACGAGGCGAAACTGAAGAAATACGGATATTGAACGAACGCCTCCGCCAGATCTCGGCGGGTTGAACATGGGGAACATCGTAGCGATAGTAGGCCGACCGAACGTGGGGAAGAGCACCTTCTTCAACCGCTTGATCGAAGAACGACAGGCCATCACGGACAACGTGGCCGGCACCACACGCGATCGCCATTACGGCAAGGCCGAGTGGAACGGTGTGGTCTTCAGCGTGGTGGACACGGGCGGTTACATCAGCGGAAGCGATGACGTGTTCGAAGAGGAGATCCGCAAGCAGGTGAACCTGGCCATCGAAGAGTCGGATTCCATCATCTTCCTGGTCGATGTGCACCATGGCCTCACGGGGATGGATGAGGCCATCGCCACCATGCTGCGGCGCGCCAAGAAGCCCGTACTCCTCGCCGCCAACAAGGTGGACGACCATTCGCGGCAGTACGATTCCGCGGAGTTCTATGGCCTTGGACTGGGCGAGGTGTTCAACATCTCGGCCCAAAGTGGAGCTGGATCGGGTGAACTGCTCGATGCCTTGGTGGCCAGTTTCACCAAGCCCAGTGAGGAGGAAGAGGCGGAGGTACCACGCTTCGCCATCGTGGGAAAGCCCAACGTGGGCAAATCTTCATTCGTGAACGCGCTGCTCGGTCGGGAACAGAACATCGTGACCGCGATCGCCGGCACCACGCGTGATCCGATCAATACGCGTTGGAACGTCTTCGGCTTCGATGTGATGCTGCTGGATACCGCCGGGATCCGGAAGAAGCAGAAGGTGGACGAGGACATCGAGTTCTACAGCGTGATCCGTTCCATCCGCGCCATCGAGGACAGCGATGTGTGTTTCCTCATGGTGGATGCGACCGATGGGGTGCAGCAGCAGGACCTGCACATCCTTTCCATCATCCAGAAGAACGGGAAAGGCCTGGTGGTGCTGGTGAACAAGTGGGACCTGGTGGAGAAGGAGACCAACACCATGAAGGCTTACGAAGCCGAGGTGAAGCAGCGCATGGAGCCATTCACCGATGTGCCGGTGGTGTTCATTTCCGTGTACGAGAAGCAGCGGATCCTGAAGGCCATGGAGATGGGGATGAAGGTGCATGCCGACCGCAGCCGCAAGATCCCGACCCGGAAGCTGAATGACGCCCTTCTGCCCCTCATCGAACGGCAACCCCCTCCGATGTACAAAGCGAAGCAAGTAAGTATTAAATTCATCCAGCAGCTGCCGACCCACGTCCCCACGTTCGCATTCTATTGCAACCTGCCGCAGTACATAAAACCGTCGTACGAGCGCTTCCTCGAGAACCGCTTGCGCGAGCTGTTCAGCTTCACCGGCGTGCCCATCCGGTTGTTCTTCCGAAAGAAATAGCGCGCTGGTCGCTACTGTTCACCCTTCTTTTCCAGTGCCTCGTTGGCGCAGCTCAGCCTGCACAGCGCCCGCTCCGCGAGCATGATTGGGGAAAGGCCGCGGTGTGGTATCCCGGCTGGTCGTCGGATCCCGGACACTCGGAGATCCTGGAGGACGAGCTGGTGATCCGGCTGAAGAACGTGCAGCCACGTTTCCTCTCTTTGTTCTTCCATCGGCGCAAGGTGATCCGGTTCGCCACCGAGGAGGATATCGTGCGCTTCGCAAGGTTCAGTCTGCCGGAAAGCCTCGATCCGTTATACGATGCACGCGAGGCCGATCATGGAAGCGACATCCATGATGCGCGTCCGAAGTGGTTCAATGTGCGGTTGGATGCCTTTGCCGCACGGATCATCCGCCCGGATGGCACATGGGGTGAGGTCGGTGCGTTCGCCGAGGTGTTGAACGATCAGGTGCGCACGTTCAGGACCCTGGAACCGGCTTGGAGCTACCTGCTCGATCTGCGTGCCATCGCACCGGGCGACGTGGTGGAGGTGGTCTGGAGCTACATGGTGCCGTATGACGTGAATGCCGCCCGCACCACGGGCTGGCGCGCTTTCGAGTGGCCCGACAATTGGACCCGGACCACGAGCTGGCGTCTTTTCTTCCACCACAGTCTGCCCATCCGCCACCAACGCGTCGTGCTCGACCATGATCGACGGCATGGGCTTGAGGTCGGAGGCACTTCGTTCTATGCAACCGAGGATGATGGTAGCCATCGGGTCATCACCTGGGAACATCACGATCTGCCGGGTTGCTTGGACGAAGTGAATGGAAGACCCGCTGCGGATCTACCCTTCGCGTCGATCACGTTGCAACCGGACGACATCCGATACTGGACACGCGATCGACTCTCCGGCATGGCCTATGAAGTGCCCTATTGGCTCTACGTGCTCCGCACGCGCGAACAACGCGCCTTCTGGTGGAGGCGAGTGGCGCATAAGAACGTTCCCGACCGGCAGAACCAACTCTTCAATGCCTTCGTGGAGGAGACCACGATCGGACTACCGGTCAACGCCCATGCGCGGAAAGCAG
>DAOORM010000250.1:0-3833 GCA_035389265.1 Flavobacteriales bacterium
GCGGATGAACTGCACATCCTCCGCGCCCGCGTTGCTGGTGACACCCAGCACGATGGCCCATTTGCCAGCGCGGCCAACGAATGGTGCGATGCTATCGCGCCCCATGTAGGGCGAAAGGGTGATGGCATCCACATCCAACCGGTCGTAGAAGGCCTCGGCGTATTTGCGCGCCGTGTTGCCGATATCGCCCCGTTTGGCATCGGCGATGATGAGGCAATGGCCCTTGCTGCGGATGTAACTAATGGTGGCTTCCAGATCCAGCCAGCCTTGGTCACCGAGGGCTTCGTAGAACGCCAGGTTCAACTTGTAGGCCACGGCGAACGGGTGGGTCACCTCCACGATGGCCTCATTGAAGGCCCGCACGGGGTGGCTTTCCTCGCGGAAATGGTCGGGCACCAGGTGCTCCTCGGTATCCAAGCCCACACACAGCAAGCTTTTCTTGCGGCGGATAACGGAGACGAGTTCGGTGCGTGTCACGGGTGCAAAGATCAGATGATCGGACGATCAGATGATCAGAAAATGGAATGCGCAGGACTGGCGAGGATCTGCAAGGGTGCGTGCGCGTGCGAACTGATCTGGGCAGAGGCCTATGATCTGATCATCACATTTTCTGATCTTCTGATCAACCTAGATCCCTGCTTCCGCCTTCAGCTTTTCGGTACGCTCTGCGAGTTGCAGCGCATCGATCATCTCTTGCAAGTCACCGTTGATCACCTGGGGCAGGTTGTGTACGGTGAATTCGATCCGGTGATCGGTGACGCGGCTTTGCGGGAAGTTGTACGTGCGGATCTTGGCACTGCGGTCCCCACTGCTCACCTGGCTCTTGCGCTGCGCGGCCACCGCAGCTTCCTGGGCACGCACCTTGTCCTCGTAGAGTTTGG
Source organism: Flavobacteriales bacterium (assembly GCA_035389265.1). GTDB lineage: Bacteria > Bacteroidota > Bacteroidia > Flavobacteriales_F > PHOS-HE28 > PHOS-HE28. The sequence goes on from DAOORM010000250.1 coordinate 882, forward strand.
TGCGCAGCATGGTCATCGCCTTCATGCGGTTACCGAGCTGGCTGCGTTCGGTCTGGCACATCACCACGAGGCCCGTTGGGATGTGCGTGAGCCGCACCTTGGTCTCCACTTTGTTCACGTTCTGGCCACCGGCACCACCGCTGCGTGCGGTCTCCATCTTCACGTCGCTTTCCTTGAGGTCCACGTCCGTCTCTTCCGCCTCTGGCAGCACATTGACGGTGGCCGCGCTCGTATGGATACGTCCACTGGCCTCGGTTGACGGAACGCGCTGCACGCGGTGAACACCGGCCTCGAACTTCATCACGCCATATGCCCCTTCCCCGATCACGTTGAAGACGACCTCCTTGTAACCACCTACCGTGCCTTCACTCACATCGGCCACCTCGATCTTCCAACCCAGACCTTCGCAATAGCGGGTATACATGCGGTACAGGTCTCCCGCGAAAAGGCTGGCCTCATCACCGCCCGTACCGGCGCGCACTTCCACGGTGCAATTGCGAGCGTCGTTCGGGTCCTTCGGCACCAGCATCAGGCGCACCTCCTCCTCCATGGCTTCGATGGCCGCCCGGCTCTCCTCCCGCTCCGTGCGGGCCATGTCGAGCATCTCCGGATCCTTTTCGGTGCGAAGGATCTCGTCCGCTCCGGCAAGGTCGTCGTGAAGCCGCTTGAACCGTTGAAAGGCCAAGGTGATGGGCTCCAAGTCGCGGTAGCTGCGATTGAGCTCCACGAACCGCTTCTGATCGGCGATCACGCTCGGGTCCGCCAGCTGTTTGCCGATCTCTTCGCGACGGTCGAATAGGGCAGAAAGTTTGGATAGGAGGTCTGACATAGGAAGAACACCAGTGGTGCAGAAGCGCGGCGTTGATCAGTGGTAGATGAAGGTGCCGTGAGGGCTGGTGAGGACGACCTCTTTCTCGGTTGCGGCTTCCACCCGGCCGATCACCTTGGCATCGATCCCGAACGAATTCGAGATGGCGATGATCTCCTGTGCACGGGAAGGAGGAACATAGAATTCCAGGCGATGGCCCATGTTGAAGACCTTGTACATCTCCTTCCAGTCCGTGCCGCTCATCCGTTGGATGGCATCGAACAGCGGAGGAATGGGAAGCAGGTCATCCTTGATGATAAGCAGGCCTTCCACGAAGTGGAGCACCTTGGTCTGCGCGCCCCCACTGCAATGCACCATGCCGTGGATCTCGGAGCGCATAGCCTTGAAGACCTCATTCACCACCGGCGCGTAGGTGCGTGTGGGGGAAAGCACAGCCTTGCCGAAGTCGAGGGGCGTACCGGGTAGTGGGTCGGTCAAACCGGCTTGGCCGCTATAGACGAGTTCGCCTGGTGTTCCGGGGTCGAAGGTCTCTGGGAATTCCGCGGCCAGTTCTTTGGCGAACACATCGTGGCGCGCGCTGGTGAGCCCGTTGCTGCCCATGCCCGCGTTGTAGCTGTCCTCGTAGGTGGCTTGACCACAACTCTCCAACGCCACGATCACATCTCCGTCTTGGATCCGTGCATTGTCGATCACCTGATCCCGACGCATGCGGCACACCACGGTACTATCCACGATCACGGTACGGACCAGGTCACCGACATCAGCCGTCTCCCCTCCCGTGCTGGAAATGCCGATGCCAAGGTCGCGCATTCGCTGAAGGAAGGCTTCGGTCCCATCGATCAACGCGGCGACCACTTCACCAGGGATGAGTCGTTTGTTCCTCCCGATGGTGCTGCTCAGGAGGATGTTGTCCGTGGCTCCCACACAAAGCAGGTCGTCCAGGTTCATCACGATGGCATCCTGCGCGATGCCATGCCAGACGCTGACATCACCTGTATTCTTCCAATACGCATAGGCCAAAGAACTCTTCGTTCCGGCACCATCGGCATGCATCACGATGCAGTGATCGCCGCTACCCGTGAGTTCATCGGCCACCACCTTGCAGAAGGCTTTCGGGAAAAGCCCCTTGTCGATGTGGGCGATGGCGTTGTGTACATCCTCCTTACCGGAGGAAACCCCGCGCTGGGCGTAACGATCGGAACTCATGGTGAAATCGCCTTGGGAACGAGCTTGGGCGGTGGGTGTAAACGAAGAAGAGCATCCACCGTGTGGTGGATGCTCTTCCATTCAGGGTCTTAGCTAATTGGCTTTCGGCACGTAGTCGTAGCTGAGGACGCGGAATTCTGTGCGGCGGTTCGATTGGTGGGCCGCCTCACGCTCCTCTTCCGTTTTCATGGCTTTGATCTGCGCATCGCTAATGCGAGGCTGGGTCTCACCGTAACCTTTGGCCACCATACGCACGGGGTCAATGCCCTTCGTGACCAAGTAGTTCACACAGCTCTGGGCACGGTTCTGAGAAAGTGTCAAGTTCCGTGCATCGGAATCACGTGTATCGGTGTGAGCCGCGAGTTCGATTATGATGGTCGGGTTGTCGATGAGCGTTTGGTACAGAGTCTCAAGTGAATCCTTTCCCTCTGGTCGAAGATCGAACTTACCTAAGTCGTACTGAACCTCAGGCAGTTTGATGGTCACCGATTTGCCTTCGACAATGGTCGGTTGTAAATAGTACTCCTTCACGAAAGTCGTGCTCTCCTGGAGACCCACCGTGGTCACTTGATCCTTAACCACGAGATATCCTTCCTTTTCGACCAAGATGCTGTACGTAGTATTCTCCTTGATGTAGCGATCCTTACCGTTCTCGATGAAGGTGAACCCACCGTTATCGTCCGTAATGGCGCTGAAGTTGCTGCCGTTGGTGCCCACCACACTGACCTTGGCACCGGCCAACGGTTGGTTACTTGCCTTATCGTATGCAGTACCCTGCAGACCAAAGACCAGGTCAGGCAGGTAGAAGCGCCAGATATCATCCTGGCCTTTGCCACCGGGACGATTGCTGGTGAAGAAGCCACGCTCCTCCTCGCCTTCGAACACGATCCCGAAGTCATCCGAAGAACTGTTGATGG
>DAOORM010000251.1:0-3816 GCA_035389265.1 Flavobacteriales bacterium
GCCCTCCACGCAGTGGTATACCTCGCCTACGGGCACTTCGGTCTCGCCCATCACGATCTTGAAGTGCCAGATCAGGGGTTCCATGGCGCTGTACACTTCTTCCTTCGGAGGAAGTACCCATTCGGGCACATCGCCGCGGAAGGTGGTCTTGTCGCTCATCTTATCGAGCTTTTCCATCGCTTGGCGGATGATGGATAGGCTCTGCCGCATCTCCTCCTGACGCACCGTGAAACGATCGTAGGTGTCGCCGTTGGTGCCCACGGGGATGATGAAATCGAACTCGTCGTAGCTGCTATACGGGTCAGCGACGCGCACGTCGTAGTCCACACCGGCTGCGCGCAGGTTGGGTCCCGTGAAGCCGTAAGCTAGGGCTCGTTCGCCGCTGATGGGTCCGCAACCGATGGTGCGATCCATGAAGATGCGGTTGCGCAGGAGCATGTTGTCGAACTCCTTCAGCCCGGCAGGCAGGTCCTTCACGATGGCCTTGATCTTGGACCAGGCCGCATCGCTCCAATTGCGCTCCCAGCCGCCGATGCGGCCCATGTTGGTGGTGAGGCGTGCTCCGCAGATCTCCTCGTACACCTCGTAGATCTTCTCGCGCCACTGGTACACGTAAAGAAATGGCGTGGTGGCGCCGACGTCCTGCCCGATGATGGTGTTGCAGATGATGTGGTCGGCGATGCGCGCCAGCTCCATCACGATCACCCGCATGTATTGCACCCGCTTCGGAAGCTCGATGTTCAGCAGCTTCTCCACCGTCATGTGCCAGCCCATGTTGTTGATGGGGGCACTGCAGTAGTTCATCCGGTCCGTCAGCGTGGTGATCTGGTAGAACGGACGGCGTTCGGCCAGTTTCTCGAAGGCGCGGTGGATGTAACCGATGGTCTGCTGGGCGTCGAGGATGATCTCGCCATCCAGCGTGAGCACGTTCTGGAAGATGCCGTGCGTGGCCGGGTGAGTGGGACCCAGGTTGAGCGTGGTGAGCTCGCGCAGGTCACGACCTTCGACAAGGTCTTTCGCCCAGAAGTCGGTGGGTGGCTGCTGGCTCATCGTCCGAAGAATCTATCGTCCTTATCCTGACGGGTGGGGTCTTCCAACGGATAGTCCTTGCGCATGGGGAAGGCCGGGAAGTCCTCCATGTTCAGGATGCGTTTCAGGTTGGGGTGCCCCTTGAATTTGATACCGAAGAAGTCCCACGCCTCGCGTTCCATCCAGTTGGCCGTGGGCCACAGGTCCGTCGCGGTGGGGTATTCCAAGTCGTTGGCGGTAGTGCGGCACTTGATGCGGATCCTGTGACCAGCCCGCATGTTGTGCAAGTGGTACACCATGCCGAATTCCTGTGCTTCACCGGGGAAGTGCATGCCGCAGCAGGTGGTGAGGAATGCGAAACCGAGTTCGTCGCGCAGCGTCTTCAGCAGCTCATGCACGGCTTCCTTCTTCACATGGATGCAGACCAGGTCCGCTTCCTGCGTAATGGCCGTGACCTTCTCGCCGAAGGCCGCCACACGGTCCTTCACCAATTGATTACGCTCCGCCTTTACTACGAACCCCGGCATTTTAGAGAGGGAATTGGATGGTGAGGGGGTCACGCAGAGGCGCGGAGAACGCAGCGAATGCGAAATGCAATGGATCACACGTGGCGGGCCTGTGCGCGAGGATATTGTTCGAAGCACTTCTTGCCTTCAAACCCCTCTGCGTACTCTGCGCCTCTGCGTGAGCTGCATTTCTCATCGCCTCCATCAGTCGATCGCGTATTTGGTCAACAGGTCAGCGTATTCCTTGCTGTAGCGGCGGCGCAGGCTCTCGTTCGCGGCCAGCTCCTGGATCTTCAGGATACCATCGATCACCTGCTCCGGACGCGGAGGGCAGCCTGGGATGTAGACGTCAACAGGGATCACCCGGTCGATACCTTGCAGTACGCTGTATGTATCGAAAATGCCACCGGTGGAGGCACACGCGCCCATGCTGAGCACCCACTTGGGCTCGGCCATCTGCATGTACACTTCGCGCAGCACGGGGGCCATCTTCTTGGCGATGGTGCCCATCACCATCAGCAGGTCGCTCTGGCGCGGGCTGAAGCTGAGGCGCTCCATGCCGAACCGGCTGAGGTCGTAGTGGGAGCTCATGGTGCTCATGAACTCGATGCCGCAGCAGCTGGTGGCGAAGGGCAGGGGCCACAGGCTGTTCTTGCGCGCCAACCCGATGGCCTCGTCCACCTTGGTGGCGAAGAAACCGGACCCGGCGTGGCCGTCGGGTGGTTGTACAATGGTCGGCTTGGGCCGCTCGATGCCGCGTTCGTCGCTCATTCTATCTTCATTACGCCTTTCCGCAACACATAGTAGAGGCCCGCCAGCACGAAGGTGACGAAGACCACCATTTCCACGAATCCGATGGCGCCCAGCGCCTTGAAGTTGACCGCCCACGGGTACAGGAAGATCACCTCCACATCGAACAGCACGAAGAGGATCGCGATCAGCAAGTACTTCACACTGAACGGCGTACGGGCATTGCCCTGTTGCTCAATGCCGCACTCGAAGCTCTCGTTCTTCTTCTTCCCGTTGATCTTCGGGCCCAACCAGGCCGCTGCCGAGAGCGCGAAACCCACGAAACCCACGGCAATGGCCGTCTGTATCAGGACCGGAACGTAGTCGTTGGGGGTTGAAATGGGTTCCACGGGATGCTTTCGGTGGCTAAGGTGGCCAAATGTACTGCCCTCCCTCATTTGGGGGAAGTGTTCGTCGGCAATAGTTCGCGGTACGTCGCGTTGGAACCGACTTGGAGTAGCGTCCCACGAACGATCATCCGCTTACTTTTGTTCGTTGCCCATGACCACGACCCGCCCGGCCTATCCCCTGCTCGACCGGATCCACACCCCGGAAGACCTCAGGAAACTGTCCGAAGACCAACTCGGCCAGGTCTGCAACGAGCTGCGCGACTTCATCATCGACGTGGTGAGCGTGAAGGGCGGGCATTTCGGCGCCAGCCTCGGGGTGGTGGAGCTCACCGTGGCCCTACACTACGTGTTCAACACGCCCTATGACCAATTGGTTTGGGATGTGGGGCACCAGGCCTATGGCCATAAGATCCTCACGGGCCGCAAGGATGTGTTCCATACCAACCGCATCCATAAAGGCATCAGCGGTTTCCCAAAACGGAGCGAAAGCGAGTACGATACGTTCGGCGTGGGCCATAGCAGCACAAGCATCGGCGGCGCGCTCGGAATGGCTGTGGCCAGTAAGTTGAAAGGGGAGAAGGATCGGCACAGTGTGGCCATCATCGGCGATGGCGCCATGACAGCAGGTCAGGCATTCGAGGCCTTGAACCACGCAGGCGGCGCGAATACCGATATGCTCGTGGTGCTCAACGATAACTGCATGAGCATCGACCCGAACGTCGGTGCGCTGAAGGAGTACCTCACCGACATCACCACCAGCCACACCTACAACAAGGTCAAGGACGAGGTGTGGAACCTGCTCGGGAAGATCAGCAAGTTCGGACCCAATGCGCAGTCCATCGCCCAGAAGGTGGAGAACGCCGTGAAGAGCGCGCTGCTGAAACAGAGCAACCTCTTTGAAAGTCTCAATTTCCGCTACTTCGGTCCAGTGGACGGGCACGATGTGGAGCGGATGGTGAAGGTGCTCCAGGACCTGAAGGACATCCCCGGACCCAAGATCCTTCACACGATCACCATGAAGGGGAAGGGCTACAAACCCGCCGAAGAAGGCAGCCCGACCGTGTGGCATGCACCGGGCCTCTTCAATAAGGAGACCGGCGAGATCATCAAGGTGGTGCCCAAGAGCCCGCAGCCGCCCAAGT